>CAZASC010000137.1:0-8728 GCA_964487695.1 uncultured Victivallales bacterium | reverse complement strand
GACCGCGGAGCTCTTTCTCGACTGCACCGGCGACGCCGACCTGTGCGCGCGCGCCGGCGCGCCGTTCGAGAAAGGCGATGCCGAAGGCCATTTGCAAGCCGGCACGCTCTGCAGCGTGTGGGCGAATATCGATTGGGAGGCCGCCAACGCCGCCGGTCACGGATGCTGGCAGCAGGAAGCGCAGTTACCGCGCGCCTTCGCTGACCACCTGTTTTCCGTGGAAGACCCCCATCTGCCAGGGATGATCCCCGTGGCGCCGCATGTCGGGTACGGCAATATTGGCCACGCATTCGGCGTCGACGGCACAGATGAACGATCGCTCACCAGCGCACTCATTCAGGCGCGACAATCGTTACTGGAGTATGAGCGATTTTACAAGGAATATCTTACCGGTTACCAACAGATGGAGCTGGTGGGCACAGCCAGTGTGCTCGGGATTCGGGAATCGCGGCGCATCGTCGGCGATTACGTGCTCAATCGGGAAGATTTTCTCCGCCGCGCGGTTTTTGAGGATGAAATCGGTCGCTTCGCCTACGGTGTGGATCTCCATGCGGCGACCCCATCACAAAAAGATCACGACGATTTTTTGCGCGACTTCTCCAACCTGCGCCTGGCGCCCGGCGAGTCGTATGGCATCCCCTATCGCATACTTCTGCCACGCGGACTGCAGAACCTGCTGACGGCCGGTCGCTGCGTCAGCACCGACCGCGCCATGCAAGCCTCGCTCCGCGTCATGCCCGGTTGCTTCATCACCGGGCAGGCCGCGGGCGTGGCGGCCGCGCTCGCCGTGGAGCAGCATACGGACACGCGACACATCAGCCTCCCCGAGTTACAGGCGCGCCTGCTGCACATGGGCGCCTTCCTCCCGTCAGCGGCGGCAGATCATTGTTGTGCGTTTGCGGCAGAATAATGTGGAATATCATGTTATACTATACCCATAGTGCCGGTGATTACGGTGGGCTTTCAGAGAAGCCCCTCGAACATAGACCAAACTTCACACGCGAATGATGACCGCAAATCGCGCGGAGGGGAGGGGGATTGTGGCTGATGATATTCGACCGTCAAACTACGATGCCGTGAGCATCCAGTCCCGTCAGGTGAAAACCAGCGATAACCGCTTCCAGTTGCTGGTGGAAGACACGCGAGAATACGCGATCATGATGTTAGATCCGCGGGGAATTGTCACCTCCTGGAATGGCGGCGCGCAATGTCTGAAGGGCTACCGCGCCGACGAGATTATCGGCAAGCATTTCTCCTGTTTTTATGCCCCGGAAGATGCCGACACGCTACGACGGGAACTGGAAATCGCTTCACGAGAAGGAGAATGCATCTATGAAGGATGGCATTTTCGCCAGGATAGCACGCGTTTTTTAGCCACGGTGACGATATCGGTCTTGCATGATGCCCGCGGGGAAGTCTGTGGTTTCGCCAAGATCGTGCGGGACATGACCCGTCAGCGTCTGTCCGAAAAGACCTTGTTGCGACTCAACGCACAGTTAGAGCAACGCGTTGCCGAACAGACATCGGAAATCCGCCGAAAAAGCGCGTACAATCGCCGACTCATCGAAACCAGCCCGGATCCGCTGGTGACCATCGGCCCCGACGGGACAATCACCGACGTGAATGCCGCCACTGAGCACGTGATTGGCTGTCGGCGAGAAGAGCTGATCGGCGCCGATTTTTCATCGTTCTTTAGCGAACCGGCTCGCGCGAAGGCCGGCTATGAGCAGGTCTTTCGCGAGGGTCTGGTGCGCGACTATGCCCTGGAGATCCAGCACAAAGATGGGCAGGTCATTCCGGTGCTCTACAACGCTACCGTCTATCGTGATGAAACCGGGCAGGTGCAAGGGGTTTTCGCTGCCGCGCGCGATATCACGGAGCTCAGAAAAGCGGAAACGGCACTGAAAGAAGCCAACGATACGCTCGAGCGACGTGTCGCCGCGCGTACGGCGGAACTGGCAAAGCGCGAAGAGTGGTTGCGCGTGACCCTGGGCAGTATCGGCGATGCGGTGATTTCCTGCGACATTGATGGCCGCGTCATCTTCCTCAATCCCATCTGCGCCTCCCTGATCGGTTGGGATGCCGAGGAAGCGAAAGGCCAATCGATTACCCAGGTCTGCCAACTCATCAATGATCAAACCGGCGAGCCAGCCGAAGATCTGGTGGCGCGCGTCTTGCGCGAAAATTGTATGCTGGAATTTGCCAACAATACCGCGCTCATCTCGCGCGATGGCCGTATCATCCCCATCGAGGATAGCGCAGCGCCGATCACGGACGCGGACGGCCAGGTGACTGGCGTGGTGATCGTGTTTCACGATGTCACCGCGAAACGGCACGCCGAGGAAACGCGGGCGCGTTTAGCGTCCTTTCCACAATGGGACCCGGATCCTATCGTCGAAGCGGATCTCTCGGGGCACATCCAATATTGCAACCCCGTAGCCCAACGGCTCTTCCCGCATCTGGAGACGGAAGGAACGGCGCATCCGTGGCTGGTGGAGTGGGCAGCGATCGCGTCCGCCTTCGCGGCAGATGAACAGACGGTGATCGGGAGAGAAGTCTTCGTGGGCGACACCTGCTACCAACAGACGATACATTATTATGCGCCATCCCGTCGTGTCCGCATCTACGGGCTGAATATCACTGCGCGCAAAAAAGCTGAGGAAGCGCTTCAACGTACCGCGGAAGAATTGGCGCGGTCAAACCAGGAGTTAGAGCAGTTCGCGTATGTGGCCTCGCACGATCTGCAAGAGCCGTTGCGCGCGGTGGCAGGCTACGTCAGCCTGCTCGAAAGCCGATTAGGAGACCAGTTGGACGAGAAAAGCCGGCAGAACATGGCCGGGGCCATCCAGGGGACCACTCGCATGCGGCAACTCATCTCCGATCTGTTGACGTTATCTCGCGTGGGCAGCCAGGGGAAAACGTTCATGCCCACCGATCTCAATACCGTGCTGGATAAGGTCTTACAGAATATCCATGTCAGCATACAGGAATCGGGCGCGACCATTACTTATGATCCACTCCCCACACTGGCGGTGGATGGCGGACAACAGACGCAACTGTTCCAGAACCTTCTCGGCAACGCCATTAAATTTCGCGGCGCCCTTCCGCCAACGATTCACGTCGGCGCCCGGCGACAGGACAACGGCTGGTTGTTCTTTGTGCGCGACAATGGTATCGGCATTGATCCGCAATACCGCGAACGCATCTTTCACATTTTTCAACGCCTGCATACCCGCACGGAGTATCCCGGCACAGGCATTGGTCTGGCGATCTGCAAGAAAATCGTCGATCGCCATGGGGGCATCATCTGGGTCGAGTCGCAGCCAGGCAATGGCTCAACTTTTTATTTCACTATTCCACAATAAGAGACATCGCCGACACCGTGAACTTCCGGCGACAAGCACATGACCTGTTTCCGAGAGAAGAAACCTGCGGCGATTCAAGGTGAATACATGACTGTGCCAAACCCGGAACATCCGCCAAACCCGGTAACGAGTGCTGTCAACTTATCCGATCACGACGCACAGCTTCGCATCGGGCCATTTTCCAGCCCTGACCCTTCGCTGCGTAACCTGGGCGACGCTCCGCTGCGCCAACAGCCGGAAGACCTGGATCACCTCTCGCTGGAAGATTGCAAACGCCTACTCTGTGAGTTGCGCGTCCAGCAAAGTGAGCTACAGGGGCAGAATGAAGCACTGCGTGACGCGCTGAAGGAACTCGCCGCCGCACATGATGGCTATCTCACTGATATCCTGGAACGGAAACGCGCGGAAGAAGAAGTCGCCGCGCATGTCACCCTGCTGCAAACGATATTGGGGGCGGTCAAAGACGGCATCACGTTCAGCGATGACGACGGCTATTTCCTGGTCTTCAACGCCGAAATGGAACGTTTGACAGGCTACACGATCGATGAAGCAAATGCCAGTGGTGATTTCACCACCCTGCTGTATCCAGACCCATCGCATCGTCGGCGCGCGATTGAAGAACTCGCCACCCTGCATACCACCCGCCAGGCCAATCAAATAGAGACCAGCATCATCACGAAACAGGGACGACGCCTGGTGCTTCTCGTCTCCTCGTGTGTCGTGCTATTCGAAGGCCGTCAGATGTTCTTGACCGCATATCATGATATCACCGAGCGCAAACGGGTGGAAGAAATCCTGCAAGAATCGCACGCAAGATTCCAGACGATCTTTCACTCGACCGCGGATGGCATGTTCGTCTTGAATTTCATCAATGAACGGTTCTATCTGGCCAACCGGGCATGTCTGCACATGCTCGGTTACACCGCCATGGAATTCCGCGATCTCGGCCTGCCGGACCTGCATCTCGCGGAAGACCTGCCCTTCATTCGCGACCTGATCGCGCAATGTCACGACCAGTCGACCAGCAGACGCGCTGATATTCAATTCAAGCGAAAAGATGGCAGCCTCTTCTTTGCTGATCTGACCCCAACCCCCATGACGTTCGCCGGGCAGGACTTCGTGCTGATGGTCATCAGAGATATCACGTTGCACAAAGAGGCGGAAGCCCAACGTAACGCGTACCAGGAAGAACTGCGGGCGCTGATGGCCCAAATCACTTCAGTGGAACAAGAAACGCGTCAACACATCGCGATGGAATTGCACGATCAGATCGGACAAATGCTGGCCTTCGCGAAGATTCAACTCGACGCGCTTGACGCCCGAACCACCGACGTCGAGGCGAAATCCGCATTGCAGAAAATCGGCGGCAACATTCAGCATTCGCTGCACTCGGTGCGTTCGCTCTCCAGTGAATTATGCCCCCCGCTATTGGTCGAGAGTGGGTTAGGAGATGCGGTACGCTGGCTCGCGGAAGAGATGCGGGAACAATTCCAATTGGTGATCAGCGTGAACGAAACAGTGACACTACCGCCGATCGCCCCCCCGCTCAGCGGCATGTTATATTGGATCGTCCGCGAGTTGCTACTGAATGTCGTGAAGCATGCGCACGCGCAATCCGTCACGGTCTCCCTGGAACTGGTGGAACAATGCTTGCATATTCATGTGGATGATGATGGCTGCGGGTTTACCCCGGAGTCGCTCAATATCCCTCATGACGTCGAACATGGTTTTGGACTCTTTAGTATCCACGAGCGCCTTCGCTACCTGGGCGGGCAAATGCAAATAATCTCAGCGCCGGGGCAGGGGACGCACATCACCATCATCATGCCCCTGGCCTGATGCACTCTGCCGCGCGAAGGAATTACACCATGCTGATACGGATTTTACTGGCTGACGACCATCAAATTATGCGCGAAGGTCTCCGCGCACTGCTGGAAACCGTGGCTGATTTCCGGGTCGTGGCGGAGGCGCCGGATGGGTTGACCGCGATCAAGCTCGCCGCTGAGTATGCTCCACACGTGGTCGTGATGGATATCGGGCTTCCGCATCTCAATGGTATCGAGGCCACACAACGCATTCTCTCCCGTGTGCCCGGTGTCCAGGTCGTCGCCCTATCCATCCATACCTCGCGGGAAGCCGTCATCAATATGCTCCGGGCTGGCGCACTCGGTTACGTGGTCAAAGAATGTGCATTCAAGGAACTCGAATTGGCCATCCGCACGGTCAATGACGGCCATGCCTACCTCAGTCCGATGATCACGGATACACTGCTGCAGGATTTTCGCGCCCCGCAAGTCAATACCAATGCCTTCCCCGGACTGCCTCGACTGACAGAGCGGGAACGCGAAGTCACGCAATTGCTGGCCGAAGGGCATACCACAAAAGAAATCGCGCAACTGCTGGCCATTAACCCGAAAACAGTCAACCGGCACTATCATGGGATCCTGGAAAAACTGGGGCTGCATAACCAGATGGAATTAATACGCTATGCCCTTGACCATGATTTCTCCGCGAGTCAGCAAGACCAGCCTCCTGACGCGAATGCCCATACCACCCCTGCGTGAGTGTATCTTGCCTCGCGACCTGAGTACTCATACATACGTCGCCAATATCTTTCGTCGTTATCCTATATTACAATATGTCGTCATTGACGAAGAAGGCGAAGCGAACGTTCATGAATCAGCCGGATTAACCCGGTATAATAAATTCGTATCAGCGCCGATGCGATGTGATCCGCGGACGGCTCACCTGAAGGTGTCCGCCAGGGATATCGAATTTGCTGCGCATAGCTCCCGCTAAAAAACCGTACCGGACGCATCAGGCGGTTTTCTGAGTGATAATTCCCGCGGAACTGAGTCTTTGTCACCTTCTCCTCCCTATTCTTCTCTGCTACAATTTCGGTAGTTGTTCAGCAACTCGGTCAGGTATCACCGGGGGGCATATAGCTAAAGTCTACGTATTTGGATCGCGAGCGAATCGTCAGGCGAACAGCGAGTTTTATACATTCCCAAGGCAAGATAAACGTAAAAATCGTGACAACGTCTGGCGGCAATAGACGTCACGAGACGAAGAAGAAAACTTTTAGACAGGTGCTGGATACGATTCATTACCCTGTACAGTGTTTCGCGCCACCATTGTTATTTTTCGTGCGCGACGAACTTTGCGGTTGCGGATGATCATTGCAGTCTCACCATAGCCGATTCCGCGCTTTCGACGTATTGAGGCATCCACTGCTTGAAGTGGGTTCACCACTGAAAGGAGTCTCCATGTCGGAAATTATCGGCATCGGCCTGGCCGCGGGGCAAGGGGTACGCTGTCGTCCGTTAACCCTCAAACGCCACGGATACATCCGCGCGAAAGCGGCAGTGCGCTTCCTCGGACATCGTGTGTTGGATTGGTTACTTCACTCGTTGCAACAGCACGATGTCGAAGATGTCCTCATGATCACGCAGGGCAAGGAAAATCGCTGCCAGGTGAAAAGTATCGCGGGCTACGGGGACTCTTTCGCGCTCCGCATGCGCTACTCCCCCATCTGCCTGGACCACGAGAATACCGGCAGCGCTGACGCGTTGCTGGCGAATCTCGATTACTTCGATCTACAGCGCACCGCATGGGTGTTTCCGACGGACTCGGTAGTGGATGTCAATTTACCGGCCATGATCCAGGCGCATCAACGCACAGGAGCCGCGGTGACAATCGCATCGGCGCTGCGCACCCCGGAGCAGATCGCCCATCGCTACGGGTTGATTGAATGCGCCGAGAACCACCGGGTGAACGGATTTATCGAAAAACCCTCGCTGGAAGCCATCTTGCTGCACTTCAGTCTGGATGATGGGATGCGCACGCACCCCGCACTGCTGGACACGAACGCCGGATTTTATTTAATAGATCCCTTCGTCTTGCGCGGCATCGCCCTTCACCCCGATATTCGGAAGATGCGTGCGTCACATTTCGATATCGGCGGGGATTTATTGCCCTGGTTAGTCGAACATGGCTATCCCATTTACACCTTTCCGGTGCATCGGATGGGAGATTTAGGCAATATCCCCAGCATGCTGGAGACGATGCTGGACGTGCTCCATGGACAGTATCCGGAAATGACTCCGCTGCTGGGACCGGAAAGCCCCTTCAACGCGGGGCTATTTATCGATCCGACTTCGCTGTCCATGACCGATCCCATCAGCGGATTAAGTCTGCATGCCAAAATAATCAACGGCATGGTGTCTTTGCGCCCGCCGTTACGCATCGGAAAGTATGTGCGAATTTTCCCGGGCGCCACGCTGGACGAGTGTAATATTGACGACGAATGCGACATACATGAACACGTCACGATTCGTCGCTCATCCGTAGGCGAAGGATCGAATATTGGTCCATTCGCGTTCCTCGAAGACGCCATCACCGGCATGATGGTCGATATTCATTCCGAAGAGTCCGCTCCCGTATCCCTCAACCATTTTACCGCCGTGGGGGACTCTGTTTCGATGGGGCCGGGCGTCACCCTGATGGATCACATTACGGTGTACCCACAGGTATCTATCCCCGCGTTTTCCTGTCTGAGTGGTCAATGTCAAATTGATACCTTCAGCACGCAGAATTCGCATTTGCAAATGTCTTTACCCTTGGGTTCTCGCGATGCGTGATATCGGAGCCGTTCCGAAGGAAGTGCAAGATGAATATTGAATATTCGATTATCGCCAAAAATATTCCCGTGCTGCGACTCTCGGGAGAGTTGGATTTACGGAATGTGGCAAAAGTACGGCACGCCATCCGCGAGATGACCGAAAGACCGAACACTGACATGATAGTCAATATATCCGAATTGGACTTCATCGATTGTTCCGGTCTGGGGGTGCTGGTCGGCGGCCTTGCCCACGTGCGGGGACATGATGGCAGCATGAAGTTGGCATGCAACAATCAGCGCATCCTGAACGTGTTTGCCATCACCCGCTTGACGAAACTGTTTGATATCTATGAAACGGATGACGCCGCCGCGCGCGGTCTGATGTCGCAACATAAAGACGCGTAACGTTGGAGGCGCCCAAAAAGGCGCCTGATCTGCCAGAATAAGTCTACCACACCTTGCCAGAGGTCATCACCGGTATCGCACGGGGATGCAGAACCTGCGCGCAGGCTTTGCGCTTGCATGTCGTCCAACATACCTTCGATTCCACTCAGCCATCTGCATTTTCCGCATAGCCGCTATGCGCTAGCCCGCTTTATTCATGAATGCTCCGCCCATGCTGTGAACCGGTAACAGTCCATATCGGTCACAGCACGTTCCGGTAAGCCTGAGTGCAGTTTGGACAAGGCGCTAACCCAAGTTCCGCAGTTCCCTGCGGAATAATAATTTCCGAAAATTTTGC
>CAZASC010000136.1:0-8754 GCA_964487695.1 uncultured Victivallales bacterium | reverse complement strand
CGATAAGTGTGAATGTCTTTTTTGAAAGAGACCTAAACGAACCATATTAATCACCTTTAATAGTGCCAGATTGAATCATCGGTGTCAAACACGAAATGGACTGAGAAACGAATACGCGTATGGAATGCGCGAATGAGAACGCAAATCATAATAGGCAAATCCCGTGTTGAACAGCAGACACACTCAACAACGAATGCCAAGCAGCGTCTCTTTCAGACGATGGCATTGCCTCGCGTTTGACTATTCTGCGCATCGTTGACGAAGGCCGGAGCACCCTCGCACATTTGAGCGCGAGGGACCGGACTTTCCGCGAACTCCGCCGACAACCCGGATATTCGCGCCAACGATTCACGGCAACCAACTACTACTGCAATCTTGCCTTCACACGATAATACATGAGCGCATTCGTGCTGGTGTTCGTGTATATGACAGTGGTGTTATCCCCAATAACGTTAGTAGCGCCTGAAACCGGCTGCCATATCCCATCCAGCAGGTTACTGGCGCTTTCGAGATCGTAATATCGCGTGTTAAGCACGTATCCAGGTCCTGCTGCAGCCAACGACTGATATGTCAGGATTACATTGCCGTTCGAGATTCCTATCCCGAGCCCCAGATAACTGGCGTCGTTCGTCGGATCTGTTCCAGCCACATACTCATCCCAGGCCGTCATGCCATCGCCATCCGTATCGTTTGTCGCGATAGCAGCATAGTTACTGGCTCCGATATAGTAATAGTTAAACCATGCCAAGGGAGGAATGCCATTAGTAGGAACACCACCGCCAAAGTTCTCGGCCGTGGCCTGCAACATGTTGTTGGTACCGTCTGTCGAGATACTCAGCGACCAATTCAAAGCGCTTGCGGAATCAAGCAGCGCGTTAGTCCCAGCGGCTGGCGCAGATATTGTGTCGGCATTCGGAAGCTGTATGAGGGTAAATATCTCGCCATTAGTCGGCGTGAAACCGTCTGTGGCGATATGTATCGCGCCGGGCGATCCGCTCAGATCAAAATTACCGTTCGTGGCAACAAGAGGCGAAATATGTGTCGCCGAATTGTCCAATGTGAACGTGAGGCCGCCGATCGCATGACCATCGGTTCTGTAATATACCGCGCTAATCGAGCAGTCGCCGCCTGTCACATTGACATATGAGTTGCTCATTCCGAACTGGAACTCGCCGCCAGTTTGATTAAAGACCGCGTTACCGCCAATGTTTAACATCACCGCTCCTCCATTCGTGATGTCGTTCCATCGGCCCAAAGCAAAGTTGGCAGCCGTGTCGAAAGCACCTGAGCCGGAAATAGCAAAGACCACAGGACAGGCGGCATCGTTCAGAAGTTGCATCTGATTTAGAACAGTCAGTGATCCGCCGCTGAGGTTATACGTATCAGTTCCAGGAACATGATTGTCCTGCCCCATCGTAACTGACCAAGCCGACCAATCACCCGCAAGTTGGTTGAGGGTATTGGTTCCGTAATATATGGTGATAATGCCCGAACCGCTGTACGTCAGGTTGAAAGGTGAATTGACGCCGTATTCCAGATCAATGGTCTGCGACACAACGTTGGTCGAGAAGTTGGTTACAACACTCGACAGCACACTTCCATAAGCATTGAAGCTGGCGTTTGACGCAACTGTCAGGTAATTCGCCAAAATCCAGTTTGGCGAACGAAACACCTGCTCGGCCCTGACTTCGTCAATGGCGCCATTCAGCCCAAGGCTTATCGGGCCGGCATCCAAGTTGCCGTTATAGGCTCCGATGCCGGTGCTGTAGGGGTCGCCCTCAATGTTCCCTGTAACCGTATGTCCTGCGCTGAGCGGCGTGCCATTCCAGAAGTTTCTGAGGATGCCGCCGTCATACGTAAATGCGACATAGTACCATTGCCCCACGACTGGAGCTGGGCTGATTGCTTCATCAAACTGAGAACCCCAACCGTTCGTCGTACCGATGCCGTACGTCTTCAGCATGTTTCTTACGTATGGTTGAGACTCATTGCCAAATCCCAGTTCCCTGCACTGCTCTTTTCGCATTAGAACCTGCTCCCCGTTGGTTGGCAGTGTGTTAAAATAAACCCATCCCGAGTAAGTCGCCTGATTCGTCACAAATGATAGCGTGCTGGAATATGGAACAGTGACATGGCCGCCACCCGAAACCTGCTGCGCTACTCCAATAATGCCCGTGACGCTGCTTATCGAACCGGTCCTGGTGTCGGCACTTCCGTCGTTCCCATTCGCCGTGGAGTCCAGCGTGTTGGATCCCACCATGTGCCAGACTGCCGCATATGCATTTCCAGACCACACCGCGCCGTTGGTCGTGTAGATTGCGGGAGCGGAAGCCATGCCGGAATTACCCCAGTATGCCCAGATAGAGCAGCCGCTGTATAACTGCGGCACCTGCACCCAGACGCAGGAATTGCCGTTCGTGTTCCATTGCTCAATCTCGTAATTAAGCTCAGTGGAGCCGTCCGCAGTCGAGAAACGTAAATCGTAACCGTTCGCCGAGGCGAACTGGCTGTAGTTGAAGCCGCTGTTGCCGACGTTGTTGGAAAATACAACCAGCGCCGGGAAATTGGTCAATACTTCACCCTGAGTGTAGCCAGGGAAAGCCACTTGCATCCTGTATGGCCAGTCACTTGATCCAACTTCGGAGGTCAAGGCGGTCGCTTGAAGCACGACATTGCTTCCATCGTTAATTATGTTCAACGACCAATTAGCGCTATCGCCTGGAGCAAGGACCGCGTTCGGATCGCCACCAGGGACAAATATTTTGCCGGCACCTATGTGAATCTTTATGAGATCAAACGTCTGATATAGAGCCGGGGCAAACCCTGATGTCGCGATATGAATCCTTCCACTTGATCCGCTAAGATCAAAACTCGAGATAGAACCAGTGCTGATAATAGGCGAAATGTGCCTGGGAGAGTTGTCCAGTGTGAAGGTTATCCCGCCGATTGCATGACCGTCCGTTCTGAAATACGGGGAAGAAATAGAACAGTTGCCACCCGTCACGTTGATATACGAGTTGCTTGCACCAAGCTGAATCTGACTTCCGGTTTGATTAAAGACGCCATTGCCACTGATATTCAGCGTAGCATCTCCTGCGTCGCCGCCCCAGCTGCCAAGATAGAAATGGTTGGGTGTTGTAAAAACACCGGTTCCGGAGATAGCGAATATTGCGGGGCATCCGCCGCCACTTGAATTCATGGCCATGCTGCCTGCTGTCGTGGTCAAGGATCCGCCACTAAGATTGTACGTATTGACTCCCGGAACACTATTGTCCCAGCCAAGCGTTACAGAAACCGCGGACCAATTTCCAGCAACCTGATCCAAGGTGTTGGTTCCAAAATACATGGTAATATTGCCGGAGCCACTGGATGCAAGGTAGTAAGGCGAATTGATGCCATACTCAAGATCAATGGCCTGTGACACAACATTAGTCGCGAAGTTGGTTATGACGCCGAGCTGTACGTTTCCATAAGTATTGAAGCTGGAGTTTGACGCAATTGTCATATAACTGGCCATAATCCAACTCGCAGAGCGAACCACCGGTTCGATCCTGACTTCGTCAATGATCGCATTCATTGCCAGCGTGCCGTCCAAGTCGTACGCACCAATGCCGGTGTTTGCGTTGTCATCGCCAATGATATTTCCAGTGACAGTGTGACCAGCGTTCAGCGGCACACCATTCCAGAAACTTCTCAGCACGCCGCCATCATAGGTAAAAGCCGTGTAATACCACTGCCCTAGAACCGGGGCAGGCGAGATCAGATCGTCATTATTGGTCGTCCAACCATCGTTCGCACCGTCGGTATGAAGGAGATTTCTCACGCAAGGTTGGGACTCGGTGCCAAAACCCAATTCCCTCTTATATTCTTTTCGCATTATCACCTGCTCGCTGTTGCCGGGCAGTGTATTGAAATAAACCCAGGCGGAATAAGTTGCAGCCGGGTTGGTGAACTCCAGATCGCCGGTAGACGGAACGCGAACATGGCCGCCGCCGGAGACCTGCTGGGCACCTGCGATAATACCGCTTGCACCGCTTACCGAACCGGTTGCAGTTCCATCGTTACCGTTCGCAGTCGAGTCCATCGCATTGGATTGGTCCATGTGCCATACAGCAGCGAATGCATTGGTGGGCCAGGCCGCGCCACTGGTGGAACTGGCCTCCGGCGCTGAAGCCGCGCTTGGATTGCCCCAATACGCCACAATTGAACAGCCATTGGATAATTGCGGAACCTGCACCCAGACGCATGAATTACCGTTCGTATTCCATTGCTCGACCTCATAGTTCAGTTCCGTCAAGCCGTCCGCCGTCGTAAAGCGCAAATCGTAACCGTTTGGAGAAGAAAATTGGTTGTAGTTGAAACCGCTGCTGTTAACATTGTTTGAAAACACGATCAGCGCAGGAAAATTCGTCAGTGTCTCGGCTGCAGTGTAGCCGGGGAAAGAAAGCTGCATTTGGTATGGCCAAGCCCAGGCATTAACCGGGAAGCTCGCTCCGGCGCCTGAGGTCAAAGCCATCGCTTGAAGTATGTTATTAGTTCCGTCATTTGCCAGATTCAAGGCCCAATTTGTCCTGTCACCGGGGAGAAGCAAGGCACTCGGATTGCCACCCGGAACAAGTATGCTGCCGCTCTGAGGTATCTTTATGATATCGAATGTCTGATACTGGCCCGGCGCAAAATTGGAGATGGCCATGTGAATCCTGCCGCTGGAGCCGCTAAGATCAAAATTCACACCTGCGCCCGTGGCTACGAGCGGCGAAATGTGGTTCGCCGAATTGTCGAGCGTAAAGGTCATGCCGCCGATCGCGTGGCCGTCGGTCCTGAAATATGGCGAGCTAATCGAACAATTCCCGCCCGTTACTTTGATATACGAATTATTCATGCCCATCTGGAGCTGACCGGCAGTCTGATTGAACACCCCGCTGCCGCTGACGTTGAGCGTAGCGTCGCCAGCATCCCCATCCCAATCGCCAAGATAAAAATTATGGCTTGTGGCAAATACACCTGAACCGGAAATGGCGAAAGTAGACGGCAAGCCTCCGCCGCTGGAATCCACGCTCATGCTTCCGATGGTTGTCGTCAACGAGCCGCCACTCAGACTGTACGTATTGCTTCCGCTGTCTGGATAGCGGTTGTCATAACCGAGAGTAACCGTGATCGCAGACCAATTCCCGGCAGTTTGATTGAGGATATTGGTTCCAAAATACATGTAGATATTGCCGGAACCACTCGTTGTGAGGCTGTAAGGCGAACCCACGCCATACTCGAGATCTATGGTTTGCGCCGACGCGCTTCCACTTCCAAAAACGAATGCAAGCAGAACACCTAACAATCCCAACACAGATTCGCACCCCATACGACGAATTTTCTTCACAATCTCATACCTCCAATTCGATTAGTCTGAACCAAAACAACGAATTAATATTTCATTATTGTTTCCAGAACCAGATATGTCAAAGCCGAAAAAAGAGTATTTTGCGATAGATTCGGCAACCACATCAACCTTGATATCGGCGTTGCTTACTCCGTTTCGATGGAAACCTTTGTGATAGCAGCGGCATATGTGCCGTCAGTATGAGCCTGTGGAGGGAATGTCCGCACGCTCTTGATCAGCTTAAAGCTCTTGTGCTCCTTGAGCCACGATTCAACCATTTCACCACATTCCTCAGGCTCCAGACTGCACGTACTGTAGACCAGCACCCCACCTGATTTAAGAAACTTGCTGACGCAATCCAGCATAAGACGCTGAACTGTCGTCATCTCTTTGAGCCGCTTGAGCGAGAAACGCCACCTCGCATCCGGTCGCCGACGCAAAACACCCGTGTTCGTGCAAGGAACATCCAACAGGATTCGGTCGAATTGTCGTCTATCGCAAAAATGTTTGATATGTTTCGCCTCTGTTGCATCACCCCGCACAATATCAACCAGACCCGGAGCAAAGCGCATTCGCGAACTATTTTCCTTCAGCGTCTCAAGCCGGTCCTGATGCAAATCCATGGCGACCAGCTTGCCATCCCCTTTCATTCTTTCCGCAATCAGGACAGTTTTACCGCCGGGCGCAGCACACGCATCGAGGATGAACTCGCCCGGACGCGGATCAAGAAGCGTAATCGCCGATGAGGTTGACGGGTCATGAACACTGAATAACCCATCGGAATAGCCAGGCAAATCGTTCACGCGCACACCATGCGGCAGAACAAGAAAATCCCCTGGCGCAAACGTATGTGGCGTTGCATCCACACCGGCCTGCTTGAGCGAAGAAAGAAAATCCTGCATTGTTATTCTGCCGAGATTAGGATGCACGGTCACAGACGGCCTGGTATTATTCCACCTGCACAGTCCCACTGTCTCAGCTTCGCCAAATTGCTTTGTCCACTTGTCCACCAGAACATCGGGATGAGATTCCCTGATGCCGATGATCTGCTTCCGCAATCCCTCCGTTATCTTTTGTTTCTGGCGCAGAGCCGTTCGCAGCACGCCGTTGACGAACCCGGATAGATGCGTCGAGCAATTGGTCTTGATAGCATTGACGGTCTCATTCACAACAGCATAGTCAGTCACCGTATCCATGAGGAATATCTGGTAAAAACCGACAAGCAGATAAGGCATTGCCCTTTGATCGACGCTGCCTTTCACACACTGCCTGATGCACCATTCAAGCATGCGCTGCCATCGCGCCACGCCTGACACGACTTCCATCACAAAGGCGCGGTCGGCAGTGTTCTCGTCAACCAGTCTGACCGGAAAATCGCCGGTCTTGATCCATTTGCCGATTATCCCGGCTGCTGTCCCTCGCGAGTTCATATTTTTGCCATCCCTTTTCTCAATGCAAGCCCGTCATTCATTCTTGCGCGCAAAGCGCAACTGTCCGCAGGCAGCTTGCAGGGAACTTCCTTTTGATCTCCTGAGCGTCGTATTTATGCCCGATTTTTCGATAATATTCATAAACATCTCGCATGTCTCCTCCGATGACGGTTGCCCGGAGAACTCCTCAACCGGACTCAACGGAATCAGATTCACGCGACCAGGCATGTTTCTCAACAACCCAGCAAGTTCCCTCGCATGTTCAGGTCGATCATTCACGCCATTGATCAGTGTGTATTCGAATGTTACGATTCTTTTTGTGGCGGCGAAATACGCCTTGCACGCTTTGAATAGCTCGTCCAGAGGATACTTGCGATTGACCGGCATGAGCTCCGACCTCAACTCGTCAGTTGGTGCGTGCAACGACACCGACAACTCAACCTGCAATCCTTCCGTTGCCAGCCGTTCGATGCCGGGAACAATCCCGGAAGTGCTGATCGTCAGGCGTCTAGCGCCGATGTTCATACCTTCCTTGTCGTTGAGAATCCTGATTGCTTTAAGCACCTCATCGTAATTGTCAAATGGCTCGCCGATTCCCATGAAAACAACATTGGTGATTGGCTCGGGAAAAATATTGGCCGCAAGAATGACCTGCCCCACCATTTCACCGGCCTCCAGATTCCTCATAAAACCTGCCTGCCCGCTGGCGCAAAACGCACAATGAAACCGGCAACCAACCTGGCTCGAAATACACACAGTCCGGCGGCTTGGCGCGGGAATCAGCACTTCCTCAACGCTTTCTCCGTCGTGCAAACCGACAAGTATCTTGCGCGTATCGGCAGGCTCTCCTTGTATCTTCAACGATACCGCCGACTCCAGCGAGACGCGTTCAGCAAGTTGCGTTCTCAGCGCAGCCGGCAGATTGGTCATGGCCTCCCACGAACAAACCCGCTGGACATACAGCCAACGCCAGATCTGGGAAGCGCGGTATTTTGGGAGATTGAGCTCGGCGCAGATTGCCGCCAGTTCAATCCCTGTCAAGCTGTGGATCAACGGCTTGAGGTTACCCTGGTTGCTGTTTTGGACGATCTCCATAGCAATGCAGACTACTTGTATGAGAGGTGATATTGCAAGCAATGCCAGTGCTGATTACTTTGCAGCCTCGTTACTGACGGCAGCATTTCCAACATCGGCGGACGGCGTGCTTTCGACAGGAGTCGCCGGCGCAGCTGATGCTGCAGGTTGCACCGCAGCTGACGGAGCCGGTGTGCTTGCCGCCGGCGCAGTAGAAGACGCAGGCGCGGATTGGGCGGCATAAGCGCCATTTGCAGAGAAGGCATCTTTGTAAAAGTCACTTTCCGAATATTGAACAAAAAGAAGCGCTATGAAAATGAGCAACGCGACAAGCCCGCATATTCCTGCAAGCATGTAAGAAGAACCGTCCACTGGCCCGGCATCAAACTTGGTCAATACTGGAGCCTGTGTTGCTTCGGGCTCGATAGAAGCCATAGCGTCGTCAGCTGGTGCAAACTCACCAGGTGCCTCGGCCTTGAATTCAAGCTTCGGTTTCTTCCTTACTGTTATTGCCGCCATGATTAGCTCCAAATCTCTTAGTTTCGATGAGACGATACCCTGATGCGCCAACACTGGCAAGAGGTTTTTCCGCGATATTTTGATGTACATTCCAGTTAGTATTGGGGCGGAGCGCATGGAGCGTTGGGTGCAATGGCGTGAGGACGGAGCCGGCGTCGCATTTATTGCATCGCCGGTGGAGGCTGAACGAGGCATCAGACGACGCTCGATGCGCGGAGGGGGTAAAGACTGCAGAAATGATCATGTTCGTTCTGCCCCTGCAAATACAGGGCATACCGTATGTTGCGCCTTGTGATTGCTCGGCAAACAAAGTGGTGCGCCTGGCGAGGATCGAACTCACAACCTTCTGATCCGAAG
>CAZASC010000135.1:0-8800 GCA_964487695.1 uncultured Victivallales bacterium | reverse complement strand
GTCTGTATCGGCATCCGTCACAACATTGATCGGATAACGACTGGCTCCAGCCTCTCCCTGCGCGGCAGGAAGGCTTTGTCCTGCTATATCCGGCGTGTGCGTCGTAACAATACGAACGTACATTTTCTGGCTCAAAAACAGTTCCGGATGGTCGATGTAAACCACGGCCACGGCATCATGAACCGCACGGACGGGATCATCGGGATATTGTCTTAAGTGGCCCAAGTCCTGTTTGTGACTTTCAGTCACGCAAGAAAGAAGGTCTGCGGCTCGATGTGCGACGGAATTGTTTATGCTCCGGAATCTATCGCGCCAGAGTCCATTGAAAAGAACTTTGCGAGTGACATTTAACCCAATCAAGGAAATGTCTTTGATCTCGGAGGCAAAAACGAGCGCCGCCGCTTCGGGATCCGTCGCAAAGTTAAATTCGGCCTTGCCCTCTGTTCCAGCAACCCTGAAATTGCCCAATTCCCCACGAACAGGTTCCGGAAAAACGCAGCCGCCCATAAGAACCAGCCGTTTGATGTTTTGGGCAATGCTTGGTCTTTTTAGAAGAGCCATTGCAATATTTGTCAGGGGCGCGGTCGCGCATATGATGTGCGGCTCCGCCTTATCCGCACCCAAGGTATCAACAAGATATTGAACGGCATGCTCATATGATGACCAATCTTCTCCAGGATCAGGTAAATCATCGGCCCCCGGCAAACCGGACGAAGTGAAAATATCTTCAAGTGTTACGATTTTTCGTTCCAAAGGCTGTTGCATGCCTACGTAAACAGGGACTTTATGGCCACAAAGCGCGGCGATTTTTCTGGCATTGCGGGCGCACTGTTTAACGTTGGCATTGCCGCCAACCGTGGTGATGCCAACAACATTCCATGACGAAGAGGCAAAACTGATCATCAGCGCCAAAGAATCGTCCGGCCCCGGATCGCAATCATGGATCAATGGCGTTAGATGGCTACTTGCAGACATGATGCGTCCTCAAGTTCATTGTCTGGAAAGGATGAATTGGGAGAAAGGCTCTTAACCCATTCAACGATGGCGTTGATTTCTTCATCGCCATTGTCCTCGATATAAAGGACATTTCTATGCCCTTTGTAGGCAGCGAACGAGCGGCTCATGCTTTCGACAAATTCATCAGTATCTTCATAGCTGAAAATTTTATCGCGGAGCTTCCGGCTTCCCAAGGCGTGGCGCTTATCGAGACGACTTTTAACGACCTTGGATGGCGGATTGAGTATAATTGTGTAAGGCGCGGATCCCGAGTGCGCGATGATAAAATTCATTCTGTCGGTCTGCCCGGTCGTTAGCCAGCCCATTTCCTGATAGCTTTTGACGTATGCGGCAGAATCGTAAATGCTGCGTGAGGAAATGATCACTTTGTCGTGGTTGTTCCGCGCCAATTCATCGGCACGTTTTCTGGCAAAAAGGCGATGGTAAAGACGCAAAAGACAGCACTCGAAATGGTTCATCGTCTTTATGCTCGGAAACTCCTGCGTAAAATCGATTTCAAAATCGTTTTCCTGAAAGATGTTGTGCTCAGACAGCAACCGATTAATCAAGGTTGTTTTTCCCGAACCATGCGGCCCGGACATAAAAATAGCGTTTTTCATCCCGCCGCCCTCCTTAAATGCTTTCAAGGTTTTTCAATAAATATGCTTTGCGCTGCCCAGCCTCTTTTTGGGCAACGGCTCCGTTTTTGACGACAAATTCGTATTTTCGTTCAACAGACGGTGAAAATTGATTTGGGCAGGCTTGGCAAATATAGGCGCAAATTTCTGTGAGCCGATTAAGCAGTTCGGCCTCTGTCTTGGCCCGCGGCTTGCCGCTTTCGCGCATACTGCCAAAGTATTCGACTTCCAACTGGAATTGACGTTGATCGCCGGATTCACAAATTGTTATTGCCAGCGAGTAAACACGGTCATCTTCATTGTCGATCAAAAAATCTTTGACACGCCGCTTGATCATGCTGCCAACGTACACGATCTGCTTTTTTGCAAGTTGCTGCGTTATTTGAGCAAGGTCATAAACGAAGTGCTCGGAATTTTTGAAGATGGGAAACGCGCGCCCCTTCAAAATGTCGTGTCGCTTGATTTTCAGCATCACCTTGCCGTCATAGCGAAACACCGAGTATTCGTTGCTTGCATCGACGAGAAAATGGCTTGTCATTTGCGATGCCGTCTGAATGGGATCGACAAAGTAGCGCGGGTTGGCGTCCAGCGCGAGCTCCACTGCACCGAGAAAATCGAAGAGTCCCTTGCTTCTATCCAAACACTCCAACTTAATTTCGTATTCGGTGTTTTCCGAATCGCGATCGACCTTAGAGACATCAAGCCTTCTTATTTTGTCCAATGAAACGCTCATAATAATCCTCAAAAAAATTAGAGGTTAGGCTGCTGTAATTGCAGAATGCGATTACGCAAATCATACGGCGCAAAAAATTGCCGGATTTCATCAATCATGGCTCGGTTCGGAGCCATGATTATTCCTTGTCTTAATTTCGTAAGCTGATAGGGCTGGCCGTCCCAATGGCAATAAACTCCGCCGCCTTCTGCGTAGGCGAGAAGGGCCGCCGCATCGTCCCATGGTGTGCTCCAATAGGGACAACACCTAAAATGCGTTTGTGGTTCGGCTTCCGTAAGACCAAAATATACGTCCGATGTAAGAAGCCTCGGCGCTGCAAAACCGGAGAGAGGATTGCAGCCGACGGATGGCATGGCTTTTTGAATCTTTGCGCGTTCTTCCGGCAACATGTTCCAGACCCGCTGTCCGATAGTGCCTTTGGCCTCCGCCAACGGAACTGGCGCGAGAGCGTGGAGCCTTTTCCCATTCAGCCAAGTTCCGCCGCCTTTTTCCGTGGTCAACGTCTCACCCGAGATGGGGTGATGAATAAATCCGGCGATGACTTCATTCTTTTCAATCAGGGCGACCATTGTAAAAAATGTCGTTCGGCCCGCCGCAAAATGCCGCGTTCCATCTATGGGATCGACGACGAAGACGGGTCTGCTTTCGCTAAAACGCGAGAGAATGGACGGATCGCGGGAACAAGCTTCCTCCCCCACGACAAGCGCGCCGGGAAGCATCTCGGCGAGACGTTGCGTAAGAATTCTTTCCGCACCTTCATCAGCGATGGTTACGGGATCATCAGGTTGCTTATAAGCAATTTCGCTCTGCTTCAGATTACGAAAGCGCGGCAGAATTTCCTGCTGGGCGACTTCTTCAATTAAGCTGACAACTTTTTGAGTGTTCAGTTTTTGCATCTGTGTTTCCTTTACGGCTTTTTCTGAACGGGGCGGCGGGGAAGCTGAGACACAGGACGAGCCACAGCTTGGCCCCTAGATAACCCAAAAAGGGTAGTAAGCGGTATTACCCGTTTGGGTGAAGGCCCAAACGGCAAGATTCCATGGATTAATGCGATTGCTGTTGCCTGTGTCTTGTTGTTTGCATTGAGCTTTTTGCATGCGCTTTTGATTTGCGCCCGAATGGTCTCTTTGGATAAAAACAAAAAATCGGAAATTTCCTCGCACGTCTTTCCGCAAGCCGTCCACATCAACACCTCTGTCTCGCGGACAGAAAGCTGTATAGGCGCAGGCATAAAATTCTTGGTTTCGAGCTTCATTTCAACACCTTCTTGATGTCACTGACGGCTCGCTCTCCCTCAATCTCTGCGGAAAAAGTGAGTCCTTCGGAAAGAAGAAGCTCCAAAGCACCGATGGCGCCGTTTAGAACCGTCTGCCTTTTTTGGTAATCGTTGATCACGAAGCAAATAAAGTTTGCCAACGTCGCTGCGCTGACGCCCTCGGTTCCCGGAACAACAGCGACGACCTTTTTCTCTCCTTGTGCTTCGATCCGGGCGACAATCTCCGAATAGTCCGCATTATGCCGACATTCCCACGGCTCAATGATAAATACGGTTTCCGAGGTCTTGTCGCGTTTTGGTTTCTTGGGCGCGTTCGTCATGATCTTGTCCCATACAAAAGTTCCATATTTTCATGGCATGGCTTCATGAGCCTTAATTCGACGGCCGCCATCGCATTAGCCATGTGCCAGCGCTCGTTTGTCTCTTCTTTTGAAAAACCGAGCGTCAACAAATCTTCTGGCAAGCAATCGCCATATTTGCGGGTTAGGTGGATGATGACATTGGCCATGCGCTGATACGGCGCGAATTTGCTGTCGAGTTCAGTTCCAATCAGGTTAATGACTTGGGGAACGAGGCTTGTTTGGGGTGCGGGGATCATTGTCTTGGCTCCGCTTCCAGGTCTTCGATTTCTTCGTCGAGATAATGCAGAACCAAATCGGCGATTTTTTCTTCCTTCGCCGAGGCGTACAACGGCCATTGCACACGACGCGATTTGCGTAATTGGAGCCGATCATAGAGTTGGATGAGAGATTCCTTGTCCTGCGGAAGGACGGTCGATCCCTTTGTTTTCAGCTCTTTAATATAGGTGGCTATGGCGTCATCGATCTTCGCGGCCCCTTTGTCATCGACCAGTTTGATCGTTTCTTCCGGGAAAGCCTGCTTAAGTTGCAAATCGCAGAATTCGTTCATGCGCTGTGCTAGCCCCAAAATCCGCTTTTGGGCATCTTCCGTTATTTTCCCGCCATGCGTAATTACCGTTTGGAACGCCAACAGCAGGGAAAGGCGCAATTGTTCCTCCTTAGTCATTCTTGCCTCCCGCAACAGAAGAACGTGGCCACAAGCGCGATACGGCGCGAGCGAGCCTTTCGATGGTGGTTAGCTCTTTGGTGGTGGGGCTGGACAACGGAGCGGCGGCGCAGCGTAAAAAAGTGACGCCGTGCATGGTAACTGCCTGCAAAAAGGCATCGCGGTCAGCCTCAGATGAAAATACACCCTGGAGAATTTCCGTCGTGAAGGGCTCCGGCGATGCGGAAACGCTTGTTTCCATATCGTTGGCGGCGAAAGGAGTTACGACCGCTGTGTTCTCGCCCTTCATAAGAAGACCCATTGAAGATGTTCAATCAATGAGGCCATTGTCCATATTCCAGGCTGCTATATCCACAGCATCATTTGCGAATATTTTGCAAGTGACAGCGAGTTTTTTTACAAGTGCGGGGGCATTTGCGAATTTATTCCAAATTGTTGGTGTTTTTTTACAACCCGATTTTGCATCGACAAGCGCCAGACAACTCGAGGGCGCGCAAGGATACGACGATCACGACAGAGGGATGGAAAAAGGAAAAGCGCCTATTGGAAAGGCAGGCGCTTTAGAGTTATCTGTTGTTTGTCGGCAGGTCGATCAGAAATCGGATAACCGCATCATATTGATTAAGGGACAGTTCTTCGATATTGCCAACCTTGAAATTATCAAGAAGCATTTTCCTTACAAAAAGTTCGTTCACATTCCTGTTGTGAGCCACATAGCCGATTAGCGCCCTCACGGAAACCAGCTCAAGTTTTGTGAACGCGTCAGGTGCTTGGGCATTAACGCTAATATTTGCCGAGGTGTGCATGGAAGACATGTTCTTACCCTCTCGCCCGCTTAAGCCTAAGCCCGCTCGTCTCTGTGACAATCGCAGCGTTCCAACTTGAAGAAATGTCCAATACGGCTTCCATTGCTATTTCTTTTCTTTCCGACAGATAATACGAAAATTCGTCCTTGCTGTTTTCCTTGCGAAGCTGCGCGTGCAGGTCTCCGCAAACCGCCCTGTATTCAAAGCCGAACACCATCCTCGGAATGGAGCGGAATTGGCACATCGGAAGCTCAATCGATGAATTCCGGGAGTCCGTCAGCAAACACTTGATCGTTACAAACCGGCTCAGTTCTTCGAGGCGTTCGAGATGGTTATAATCAACGACACCAAGCGATCTGGCGAAGGTTTCCGCCGTATCGTAGACAGCCCAAAGATCCCCGCCGCACGTTTTGGCCATCGCCAATACCTCTTGATAGAATATATCAGGGCCATCGGGGCCGTCGAAAGCCTTGGATTTACTTTCAGCGCGAAGAATGACGCCGCCATCGACAAAATCGATGCGCGCATTTTCGAGAGCCTTGCGGATTTTCTCACGGCTATCGTTCGATATTTTTTCATCCTGCTCGAATTTGTTAATCGTGCCGATGGACGTGCCAGAAGCCTCAGCAAGCCGTTCCTGCTTCCAGTTAAGAAGGCCGCGCGCGCCGCGAATTTGTTGAGAAGTTACGTACATATCTTTGTGCCTTGCGGCTCCTATCGCTCGATATCAGTTCACGACGTTGTCCAGCTTTAAATCGACAAGATACTCAATTGCGTTTTGATAAAGGCGCGAAGGCAACTCCGCCACGGCGCTAACTCCAAAATGGGAGGTCATTACTTCGCCAACGATAGTCTCTCCCACTTTCTGCTCATGGGCGACATAAGAAATCAGTCCCAAAACAGCGTTCCGCTCAATTTCATTTACAGGCTTTCCATCCGCCTTACGAAGCTCGGAAAGCTCGTCGTGCAAAACCTCTACTCCACGCTGATCTTCATTGTGGGGGCATTCCCATTGGCCGCAGAAGATGCCTTCCTGCGAGAAGCGGGCTTTAACGGGTTCTGATTTTGTGTTTTGTTGCTCATGGAGGTTCTTATGCAGCAAACATGGCGTCTTGGGCTTTTAAGGCACTGGCAAGACGAACTTCAGGATCGTCGATATGCTGTTGTGGCCAAAGCGAGGCGGCCCTTTCAATTTCGGACAAGACGTGCCAAGCAAGAACCTCACCATAACGTGAAACCAATTGGTCGAAATTGAACGTCGGCATTTCAAAATCCTCTAGTATGCTGTTTTTGTTAATCATTTTGCGTTTATCGCAAACGCCCATGTTGTGAGTGTATGTATTTTTGGCTTGAAAGCAATAGAACTTGTGAGAATCTCTGAAAATAATTGTTAGAAAATCACAATGCTTGGGCCGCGCCCCCATTTTGGGTATGTTCTTTTAGTTTTTTAGCAACTAATTTTTGACTATCTTTTTATGAATTATGCTTTATAACCAATTAAATTGTGACTTAATGGAATTAACCATGATTACAGGCCAACAAATACGTGCGGCTCGCGCCTTGCTTGACTGGGGTGCAGACCGTCTTGCGGAAGAGACAAGCTTAAACAAAAACACAATCCATAATATTGAAAAAGGAGCGACGCTTGCACGTGGCGATTCCGTTCAAAAGATTGTGGAAGTGTTTGTTCGCCATGGCATAGAATTTATTGGAGAAAGAGGCGTTGCGCAGGTTCATGAGAATTACCGCCTTCTTGAAGGACGCGACTGCTATCTGAAATTGCTCGATGAGGTTTATCATACCCTTGTCGGCACAAAAGATGCTGAAGTTTTATCGATTTGTACAGATGACAGCGTTTCTCCCCCAGAGATCGTAAATGCAATTCAGCGCTGGCACGACGCAGGAATTAAGTGCCGATTTCTTTCGCATGAAAAAGCTACCCGCTTTGACTTTCCGCTCAACGAATACAAACTAATTCCTCCGCGTTATTTTAAGAATAGTGTGATGGTTGTTTTTGCAAACAAGGTCGCAACCTTGCGCGGGACGAATGAAGCCGTTCTCGTCGTCCACGATGAAGACCAAGCCGACATGCTCCGTGGCCTTTTTGAACTGATTTGGAAACTATCGCCCAAGCCTCAAGGAAAAAAATAATGGATTTTTACAAAATAAAAATTAGCAACAGCCCTAATTGGCAGCGTTTTCATGCCACAACGTTAGGCATCAGCGTATCAAGTCCCAATTGGCAGGAAGAAAAATTTGAAGCCATATTGAACTTTGCCGCAAGAAATTTTCAGACCATTCGACTCGATGTAACCGATGCTTTGTACCGTCACAATCATATGGCCGAAGGCAAAAAGCCTGAAGAAGCTCTAGCGTTGGCAAACGCAGAGGGCGCCTTATGGCTGACTAGGCATCAAGACATTATCAATGCATGCCCTATAAAACCCCAAGTCGTTCGCTGGGCCGAGTGGTATTCCCGCCCGGATTATAAAGATGTCCTCGCTGGTTTCCAACGCGCCCATGAAATTGATGCCGGATTTCGTGAAGCCATAGATCGTGACGCGAATAAGTTCTATCAACGCAAAATGATCGTTCCATCGTTAATGGAGCTTGAGCATGCAAGAAATTACCTGATTGAAGAAGTCGCTGTCATGACGCTGCAAGCTCGTGAATTACCAAGTCTGAAGCTCTATCCAGGAAGTGAGCTTTCGTGTCTCAAGATTGTGCGTAATGGCAAGGTTCCTTCGGCACCGAAAGGTCTTGAAAGGGAGCAGTTTGCAAGAGTTAAATTTGAGACAAACTACAGTTTGTCTCCAACATACGATCAACGTTCCTCCTCCAATGGGGGTGAAAATAAAAACTATTCGGCTGTGGGGCCGCTTACGCATCATATGTAATAATGCACCGTAGAGGCGCAAAACTGCCTCTTTCAAAAGAGGGGGGTTGATGGCTATAATTGTGCATGATTGATTCTTCCAACATCATCGGGCTTTTCGGCGTATTTCTCATTCTGTACAGCTATTATCGTGTGCAGTGCCAAAGAGAATACGTGAAAACTTTAAGCTATTCTCTTTGCAATCTTATGGGCGGCACCTTTCAGGTAATTTCATTATGCATCAACTGGAACTTGCCCGCCTTTATCAGTAACGTCATCTGGGCATTCTTAAGTGCCTACGGGGTCTATCGTTGTTTCAAATACATATGGAAGGCGCGGACAATTTCTGCGACGCCTCAAAACAAGGCTGAAGCTCCGTTTATTACCAAGTAAAAATTTACATAAAACGATTTTTTGCTTTTCGCGCCCCGAAGGAATCGGCCTGAAGCC
>CAZASC010000134.1:0-8934 GCA_964487695.1 uncultured Victivallales bacterium | reverse complement strand
GCGCGTCGAAGCCCGGAGGGCGCATTTCTCACAAATTTGTGAGAAATGCGGGCTAACCTGACAAGCCCGGAATCAAATGGCCGACCTGGTATGCAAGTGCGGTGAGGCACCACGCAACCAGCGTGAGCGCCACAAACTGCAGCAGGGCAAATTTCCATGAGCCGGATTCCGATTTCATTACGGCAACGGTGGCGGCGCAGGGAAACCCGATCAGGGTAAACAGCAATATGCAGAACCCGGTCAGCGGCGAGTAGTTTCTTTTCAGCGCTCCGCGCAAACTTTCGCCATTGCCGCTGTTGTCCGTCGCCAGCACCACGGCCATTTGCGATATGAATACTTCTTTGGCGGCAATAGTGCCGACCAGCGCAGTACCGATTCTCCAGTCAAAACCCAGCGGCGAAAGGACCGGTTCGAGGGCCTTTCCAATTCTCCCGGCGGCGGAGTTCTCAATTGCGGCGGCCTTCATTTCCGATCCGCTCATGCCGGTTTTCCTGCCATTGAAGCCGGGATAATTCATGAGAACCCACATAACGATTGATGCGGCCAGAATTATGGTGCCAGCTTTTCTGAGATACAACCACGCCCGTTCCCACATATGGATGAGGACCGTTTTAATCGTCGGCATCCTATAAGGAGGCAACTCTATGACCATGCCCGGCGATTCGCCCTTGAACACGGTCGACCCCAGCAGCTTTATGCCTGCGATTGCCAGCGCAATCCCGATAAAGTAAATAAGCCAGAGAACCGGCGCGTACCACGACGGTGGAAAGAACGCCGGAATTATGAGCGAATAGATGGTGAATCGCGCGCCGCAACTCATCAAGGGCAGAACCATCATTGTCAACAGCCTGTCCCGGCGTGAATCGAGCGTGCGTGTTGCCAGGATCGCCGGCACTGTGCAACCAAACCCGATGATCATCGGAATGAAACTCTTTCCGTGAAGGCCGATCCTGTGCATCAACCGGTCCATGATGAAAGCGGCGCGAGCCATATAGCCCGAGTGCTCAAGGATGGCTATGCTCATGAACAAGAGAACTATGCTCGGGAGAAACACGATCACGCCTCCAACGCCTGCGATGATGCCATTAACAAGCAAAGACTCGACCCACATCATGTGCCCCGCAGGCCACAGAGCCGAAACCATGCTCGAAAACCAGCCGATGCCGGCTTCTATTAGCCGCATGGGAAACTCGGCAAGCGAGAAGGTAATTTTGAACACAATGTACATCATCGCCAGGAAAATCGGCATGCCCAGCATGTTGTGCGTGAGAACGACGTCTATCTTATCGGAAAGCGAATGCCTGAGTTCGACGGTGTTTCTCACGGCTTCCATGCAAACGCCGGAAATGTAGCCGTACCGTGCGTCTGCAATCATCACAGCTGGCGACTCATCATGCGAATAAGCCAGGCGTTGCGATATCTCTTCGGCTTTCTTCTTGATGTCCTCATTTCCGACAGCATGCCAGACACCGGAATCGTGTTCAAGCAGGCGCGCCGCGATCCAGCGCCGTTTTCGTTCTGCGCCAAGCATCGTCTCCAGTTCATCCCGGAAACCGGCTGCGGTATCCATATGGCTCGCCAGTTCGCCGATGGCCGCGTCCAACTCCTCTCCATAACTCAATGCAAATTCCGCATGACCCGGCTGTTCCGCTGCCTTGAGCACTGCGTCCAACAATTCGTCCGTTCCAGTCCGCTTGTTGCCAACCATGCATATGATTGGCGCGAAGAAACGATCGCCAATCATGGCGTAATCGCTGACTATTCCTGATGCGTCGGCGAGATCGCACATGTTGATGGCAAGCACCATCGGAACGTCCAGTTCCAGCAGCTGGGTTGCGAGATAGAGGCTCCGCTCAAGGTTGGAGGCGTCCAGAACATTGACAATCACGTCGGGTTTTTCGCGCAACAGATAATCACGGGCCACTTGCTGGTCGAGTGACGAAGCGTCCAGCGAATAAACGCCCGGCAGATCAACGAGTTCCAGTTCGCAATCGCCGCGTTGTATCCAGCCCGATTTTTTTTCGACTGTGACGCCGGGGTAGTTGCCGACCTTCTGGCGGCCCCCGGTGAGGTTGTTGAAGATCGTGGTCTTTCCGGTGTTGGGATTGCCGGCAAGAGCCACCCTGAGATGCCTCATTTAACCCTGATCTTCCCCGCCAGCGAACGCCCCAATGCCAGTCGACTGTTGCCAAACGCCACCGTCACCGGGCCTTTACCGCTGTTGTGTTTCATCTCAAATACCAGTCCCCTGCGAAGTCCCATGGAAATGAGGCGCATTCTCTCGTCATCGAGCGCGTCGAATGCTTCGATCCGGGCCTTGTCAGATGTCCGCACATCCGCAAGTGTGCCGCATCCTGCTCTTATTGTTTCCTTTGCCATGTCAGCCCCTCGCCGCCCTGATGGCCGGAGCACATCTTGATTTTGCCGCCGGGCACCTCGTTATGAGATCCGTCAGGACCGCTATTTTCTCGGTCACCCGCGCTGAAATGGCGTGCTCCATGCAACAGGCCGTCTTCTCGGCCTCCTTTTCGGGAATAGCAAGAACGTCCTTCAGGAATCGTCTTAGCACTTCGTGTCGCCGTAAAACGGCGCGGGCCACTTTTTTCCCTTTGTCGGTGAGCGAGATCACGTCGTATGGCTCATAGTTCACGAGCTTCTGCCTGGCAAGTGCCTGAAGCGCACCGGTTACCGACGGTTTGCTTACTTCCATCCGTTCGGCAATATCCGACGCTCTGACGCCTTGTTTCTCCGTAAGCACCTGGAGAATCGTCTCCACGTAATCTTCCATGCTTGTTGTGAGGGCAGTTTCCAATGTCTTATGACTCCTTTTCCATAGTTAGTCTGACCTAACTATATACGGAAACACTAACACTGGTCAAGTAAGATTCAATATACTATCCCGTGATTGTTTGCTTGAGTGATTGCTTTTCGTATCGCCGGCCGGCCCCTCCAGCGTGCGTCAGTGTGCAAACCTGCTACCCGCCTGCCGATGCCCAGCCGGATTCATCAATCAGATTGGCCACGCGATCAAGTTCCGCCTCCAGGCACGCGTGCCAGTCCCTGGCCTGACCATGCCAGCCCAGCTGTTCGAGGAAGCGCTGGCGGTAGGCCGTATTCTCGAACAGGCCGTGCAGATACACACCGCAGGCATTGTCCTGTTGCCAGCCGAGTTCGTCTTCCAGATGCGCGCCTGCCTGCGGCCCGGCCTGGGTGCGACCATGGTGAATCTCGTAGCCTCGCACGATGCTGCCGCCGTCAGGCCAGCGCACTTCGCGCTGACGCGTGATTTTATCGGGCATCAGCGTCGTCGTCACGTCGAGAAGCCCAAGTCCCGGAATGCTGCCGCTCTCCAAATTGGCAGGATCCAGGATATGCTTTCCAAGCAGTTGCATTCCGCCGCATATGCCCATGACTGGCACGCCTTTCCGGGCTGCATTGGCTACTTCACTTGCCAAACCGCTCTCTTGAAGGCAACGCAGGCTCTGGGCGGTGTTCTTGCTTCCCGGCAGGATAACGGCATCGAATGCGCTCAAATCCTCAACGTCACGGATCGGCACGACTGATACGCCACGTTCATAAACGAGGGGATCGAATTCGTCCAAATTGCTCGCGTAGGGATAGATTATCAAAGCGATGTTGGTCCTGCCGGCAATGCGTTGCGCCCGATGATGAAGGGTGTCTTCCTCAGGCAGAGAATGGCGTATCAAAGGTATGATGGCGACCGTTGGCACACCGGTGCGTTCTTTGAGCCAGTCCATTGCGTTGCCGAGCAGGGCCTGATCGCCACGAAACTTGTTAAGGACAAATCCCTTAATCAGCGCTTTTTCATCCTGCGCCAGGCACATCCAGGTTCCGAGCAGATGAGCGAAAGCGCCTCCCCGGTCAATGTCAGCCGCCAGATACACATCAGCTGTGCACTCCATCGCGACGCTCATATTAACAATGTCACTCTGCCGCAGATTGATCTCCGCCGGGCTGCCTGCACCTTCGATCACAATTTGCTCGTAGTCCGCCAGCAGACTGTCGAGAGCGCTGCAAACAATAGGCCACAGGAGCGTTTTACGTTCCATCCAGGGCAGCGCAGTGACCTCCGGATCGAACCTGCCCATGACGATCACCTGGCTGTGGGTGTCGGCGCTGGGCTTGAGCAGTACGGGGTTCATGCGGGCCTGTGGAACAACGCGAGCCGCAAGCGCCTGCAGGTACTGTGCCCGCCCGATTTCCAGTCCATCGGGCGTCACAGCGGCGTTGTTGCTCATGTTTTGGGCCTTGAACGGCGCCACACGTACGCCCTGCTTCGCAAAACGCCGGCACAACGCGGCCACCAGAAACGACTTCCCTGCATCGCTGCTGCAACCCATGACCATTATTGGTTTCTTAGCCATATTTCCCCGTCCATATGAATGTTGGTGGTGAAAGGCGGCGCGTTTATCGCTCGCAACTCTGTCTCGTCATCAACTCTCTGCGTTGCCGTTTATATCCCTCGCCAACCTGCATTTCAAGCGACGCCAACTCGCCAACAGCCCCCACGACCTCACAGGATGGCCTACGACTCACTCTGCATATGCCTGCCTCTCATATTGCCATTCCGGTCAGCAGAGCATATTTTTCGCCTTAAATTGTTTTGCATGCAAAAGTGCATTTGCCAACTTTAAGAGGTTATGCCAGGAGCTGACAAATTAGGGTTTGGGAATTGCTTCGGACCAATGACAGCAGACTCAAAATCGATCTCGATCAATGTTTACAGATGGTTGCCGGACGAGGATTTGAACCTCGACAAGCAGATCCAGAGTCTGTTTTTTCCCTCTATTTTCCTAAGGAATTTGGCATCTGTCACCTTTAAGCCCCGTTTTTGACACCTTTAAGGACTCCGGAATGACAGGAAGTGTCAGGAGATGACAGGAAGTGACAAAAAGCGATTTTGGCTTCCCCTTCCCGTTTCCATGTTCATATTCCTCTTCTGACATCGTAATTCAAATCTAAGCCTTGAAAACCGGACGAGATTCTCCACCGCAGAGTCACGATTCCTTCAAGATCTGTCGGTGTTTTGTGAAGATGACATTATTACACCCTATAGGCTCTGGGGCACACGACCGCTCAAGACGCGAAGAAGAGGTCTATAAGGCTTCTCGTCGGGTTGTACGATCAGAGCAGACCCATCGCCATTGTGTCCCCGAACGTACATCATGCCGGCAAGATGGAAAGCAAGAACTGACTTATCCACGATGTGCCGATTTGCAGTGGAATCAAAAACGATTTCCCCAACAATCGTACGTGAGTATGGATCACAACCTTCCAGCTTCGATTTGATCCCAAGTTCAACAACCCAAACATACTTCGGCATCTGCATGCATCGGTACTTGGCAACGAATTCCGGATGGCGGCAAGGTCTTTCTTCACGAACAAGATCCTGTTTGAAATCTCTGGATCTCCTCAGGTAAGTTCGGGTGACCAGATTGCGAAGCAATTTTGAATCCCATAAGTCGGTCTTGGCGAAGCCAAGGTCAGCGCTTACGTAAGCGCTTGCGGTGCGAAGCCACGTCTTCGTATGTTCGCGAACATCTTCCCATCTAAGATGCACGCGAGGGGGCAACGCGACGATGCAGAAATCAATGATCTCGCCCTTGAGGGTCAAAAAGGATTGTTTGCCAACGGCAGCCGTTGTGCTCGTAACAGTTCCAACAGCTTCCTTGATGTACGGACCACGAGCATCATCATTTACGTAGAAATGATTCACCAATCCGCTCATCGCCTTCTCCCCGCCCCGGAAGTGCGCAGGGCTCCTGTAGTCGTGACCGATCAGAACAACAACATGCGCAGGAATTCCGGTGATCACAGGGAGAGAACTCTCGACACAAGTGTAGAGGAAATCCTTCGCTTCATCGGGATCTTTCGGGGTTAATTGAACGGCATTGAGACCCATCTGCCGCAAGGCATCAACCATCTGCCAATCAATCAGACCTTCTCTGACTTGACCCATATTCAGCATCCTGGTCGCTATCTCAGTTATTTCAGACGGGCGATAGCGTCTCACTTCACCAAGCTTGTTCAAATACCGAGCAACCATCCATAGATCCGATTCCGCGCAAACACCAACAGAGGTATCCTGCTGGATAAAGGGCATCCCCTTCACTTTAAGCTCATTACCGAGTAGAGATGTCTTGAACGGTGCAGCACAGTGCCCCAAGTGCATGATTTCTTTCGTGTTGCCGGGGCCCTTCATTTCTATCGTGCAAGGACTCATAAGAACGGTATCACCAACACGAAATGCGGCGATGGGCCTCACCACGCAGAACCCCAAGTACGCGTCCTGTATCTCCTTGGGTAAAAGAAACAAATCTTCAGGCCGAATTGTTATGTCTGCCCCGTCCTTGCCGAAGAAATGAATCCGCCTCGCGAATGGAGAAGTTTGCTGAAACGCGCGGCAATAAAGCGCACCATATTCGTCACTCCAGTCCGTGCTGATGTAGGGCTCAATGACAGCCACCTGAGCATGGAGATCATTGACGGCAACATTGAGAACTTGCAGGAATGCGGCTTCACCACGCTCGTAACCAGAAGACTCAGCAAACTCAGGTTCCAGATTTTTGTAAATCTGTTCCTTCCAATCCTTCTGTCGTAAATCTAAGATTGTTACGTGGCTATCACGCTTCAGAAGATCTTCGAATTTGTCAGGGGCTTTCAACAATCGTTCCAATTTATGGCGCGAGGCATAATGCAACCGTCGATCACCAACGGCTCAACGCAATCATCAAGAACAATCCCAGGCTATCGCTTTGCGCGCAACTCTTCGACGCCCTTCCTCGCCATCCTTCGATCACGCTCTGCATCACGAGCCGAAGAGTCGGTTGACGTTCGCATATCCTTCACGACGGACGCCAAACGCTGCGACCTCACCATGTCGTTGCCGATCCCGTAGTTGCACCCGTAAGTACCTGCTGCTAATTTCATTCCAGCCTCCCACACCAAACAAAACTACGGCATAAATTATGCCGTAAACACCGCCTCGCCCAAAAAAAAGCACCGAATTCCTTGCGTCGTCTCACAAATCTGTAAATAGAAGCGTGCGAAATTACGCCAAGCTTCGAAAAAATGCAACATCCGTCAAAAAAACCAAGGTGAAAGAAGAAAACTAAATGTGTCGGTTGCGCATAAGGCAAACAGCACCGCGTGCTGGCAAGAACCAGAGCATTCCCTGCGATGTGTACAATGTATATGCATAATCGAGAGTGCGCCCACTATATATGGTATTTCATGGCGACAGGTCAACCAGGAAAATAGACAATGTCGTTACCACACAAAACGTCGTATCAGTTTGTTGCAGAATGTCATATCTTAACGGCAAGATACATCAGTAATTTGTACGTTGCATAAGCGCAAAGTAAGACCTTGCCCCAAAAAAACGTGAGAGGAATCCAGTTGATTATGCGAGGGGCATGAAACTCCTCCTCTTCTGGAGTGTCTTGCCATTCCTTGATTGTGTTGTATACGCCCCATGTTGCAGAACCGACAATATAATGAAGCACGTCGGCAGTAAGTGTAAAAACATAGAAGAGGAGCACGTTTCTCAGCTGGGGTGCGAACGCTATTCCGCCGCTTTCCGTTCCGACTCGGAGAATCCAGACAACGCCAATCCCAGCGAAAGCCAATTGCCGAACAATGTCGCTGAGTTTACCGGTGTAGGTGTTGTAGGCGTCGCGGATGTTGCTACGATTCACACAACACCTTTTTGTTCTTTTTTGGGCCAGTGCTATCAGTGCCACCGCCGACCCTCGTCTTGTGAGATGTCTTTGCATCTTTCCTGAAAGTGCCGTGCCGTCCACGAACACATATCTTCTTCTTACCTATGTGACTCATTTGATTTGTCCTCCCATCGCCGGTGTCAAAAAAACGCTAGTAGCCTGTCGGACTTTGAAAATGAGATTTTGTCATTATCCACTGCTATTAATACAGCATCAAAATACCCAAAACCGCCCTTATATGCTAGGCATTTCGGTGTTTTCGGCAGGTCAATCGAGCAATTCCATCTGACAGGAAGCGAAAGGAACGCAATTCTGGTTTCCGTCTTCCGCCGTCATTCCGGTCCCTCATACCTGATTGGTATCACATAAGGGATTACAAAAGACACAAGCATCATCACCAGCGCGCCGACATGGCGATAATGCCAAAGAAATATGACCCAACGTGGATTTCGCCGGAGGCAGGTCGCCGAGAGGAGAATATACCCGTAAGCAACATACGTGAACGGAATTGAAAGCAGATCAATAACAAGCCGCCATAAGATTGACAGATGCGAGCCGATGTTGTTCTGAAGACTCCACAGGACAACCAAGGTGACGAAGAAGTGCGCGAGCCAGTACAATGAAAGAAGAGGTCTGACGAACACCGGAAACTCTGGGTGCCGCATCGCCGCCAGAGTCGGTCGGTTACGAGACGTGCGTTTGTCAGTCCCAGCCATCCCCCGCTGCCGCCTCCAGCTTCTCTTTCATAATAACGTACTCGCGCCATAGTCGCTCCAGCAATGCTTTCACCGCATAGGCTCCCTTTTTATACATGGTCACGCAAAGCAAATCCCCGTTCACGTAAACTGCCCATGTCCTGTCAGAATATCTCTCCACGGTAACAGCGCCACTGGGGGCATAGTCACACTCCTGTGCCCGCTTATACCACCCACCGCCTGTTTTCTGTGTCGTCTTCATGCCCATCTTATTCTCTAAACACGGTCATTCTTCCTCTGGTCAATGGCGATTCTATTAGGGGCGACATTTATAACGGAAAATATTTTGTGGTGTATTTTTTCCGGATACGACGTTTTTAGGAATTGGAAGTTTCTGGCTGTAATTTTCGAAGGCAGGAGTCCCACGAGTTACAAACAAAACTGCTCTGACACACGAAGATGCAAGTTGTCTAAATCGCATAAGGTATCCCAGAAAC
>CAZASC010000133.1:0-9190 GCA_964487695.1 uncultured Victivallales bacterium | reverse complement strand
TGAAGCTTTGCTGGATCGTCACCGCCGCGTTGTAATTGGAGTTGCCAGATTGCCACGCGCTTACCGTAACAGTTCCTCCGCCCAGTAATGTCACCACATTGTTACTGTCGAGTAATGCCGGGCCAGATACGAGGTTAAAACTCACCGGCAGACCGGAACTGGCAGTGGCGTTCAGCGAGAAAGGAGTGCTATCCGCCGATCTGTCGGGCAGCGCAGCAAACACAATGGACTGGTCGGCTCTCGCCACGGTAAAACTTATGTCCACTGGCGGCGCTGCATTGAACTCTTCATCACCAAGTTGTGTAGCTCGTATGGTGACATATCCAGCACTGGTTAAACTCAGCACGTTATTGGAGGATAAGCTTGCCGGGCCAGAGACGACAATGAAGCTGACCGGCGAACCTGAACTGGCAGCTGCGGAGAGCAGAATCGGCGGATCGCCAAAGGTGTGATCGGCAATAGCAGAGAATGTGATCGTCTGATCTTGCTGCGGCACCTGATAAATCACGGACAGGGTCGCATTGCCGCTGTTGTCCGCAGCGTCAGTGGCAGCGATTGTGAGCACGTTTGTACCTGGCAGTAGGGTAATGCCATTGACAGACCAAGTGGTCGTGCCGAATGCTGTCCCGCCAGCGCCGCGATTGTTTGCCCAGGCTACCCCTGTTACACCAACATTATCAGACGCAGTGCCTCCCAGATTCAATGTGCCGGTTGTGTTTGTGCAAACCGCTTCTGATGTAGGTACGGTAATCAAGACTGCGGGGGCAGCTATGTCAGAAAGCGTAAGCACATTCAAACCTGCATCGCTATCGGCGACATAAAGGTTGTTTCCTGCAACCTTTACATCTCTGGCTAGTTCTGGTGTCATGTACCAACGAAGCAATTGTGGTTGAGCCGGGTTGCTCACATCATAAACAAAGATCATCTTCCCTGCCGCGACGTAAGCAGTCGTTCCGGCAAAGTCAAATGAGTTGACCGACTTAATGTAGTTTGACCCAACGTAATTCGCGCTAATATCGTTAGAACTAACTAGCATCGGAGAAGCATTGCTCGTCACGTCGATAATTCGCCAACTGAGCGCATTGCCGACATAAAGATGTTTGTTGTCTGGCGCCAACTTAGTTGCGGTAACAACTCCAATGTCGGGCAACTGACCTACTTGTTGCGGGTTCGCAGGATTGCTCAGGTCAACTACCCGAAGATAAAAGTCATTTCCGGTGGCAAACGGCACAGCCACATAAGCCACATTGCCAATTCCGCTAATAGTTTCCAATAGGGTCGCACTTGCTCCCGTGAAGTTTACCTTGCCCCGCACCGTAATTGCCGCCGGGTTGGATGTGTCCAGAATCGCTAGGGCGGCTACAAAGTTGGTATCCATTCCCGCCACGACCATTGAATTCCCAGCAACATAAAAGTCACCTATGTAAAAGAGACTATTGGGAATTGACCCCAAGAGTTGAGGGGAACCTGGATTTGAGATGTTCAATATATACGCTGTTGCAGCAGGCGTAGCTGTAAATAATCGGTTGCTGTTCACTGCAACTCTCGATCCAGCCGCAGCGGCGAATTGTGAAATAAACGATGGGTTGGCGGGATTGCTGATATCAAAGACCTTTGATCCACTGTTTTGCGTACTCAGGAATGCGTCATTTCCGCTCACGGCTGCTGCAAGGCAGTATCCTGCATCTGCCGCGTAGGCCCCGGTAACAGTCGGGCTGGTTGGCGTGTTGACATTAAAGATGAGAACCCCTTTCTCTGCGCCAGCACAATAGGCGTAGCCATTGAGAACTACCATCGCCGTGCCGGGGAATATGCCGTTATTCAGCGAGATCCACCCGAGACTCTGTAAACTACTTCCCATTAAGGTGTAAACCGTTATCTCCCCCCCCGCACCACAAGTATAGACATGTCCAGCTGCGACCGTCACTGCGCTTGGATAATTGGCCGACTCAACCGACCCTAGTGACGTCGGATTATCTGGATTTGTTACGTCCACCGCTTTGAGCATATCTACAACACCAGCAAGAAAGATACGATTGCCCGACAAAGCGATGGAGTTTGGTTCGTACCATTCTTGAAGGATCTGTGCAGTCTGTCCTCGCAACGTCGGATTGCTTGGATTGCTCACATCGACGATAAGCAAGGAACCGCTATTAATAAGGTACGCTAATAGTAAACCGTTGGTGGAGTAATCGACCACCATCTTATTTGCATAACCGCTTGTCGCAATGGCACTGACACATTGAATCCGCGTGGGGTCGGAAATGTCCAGTACCATCAAACCGCTGTTCGCATTACCGACATAGGCTTTTGTACCGAAAACAGCGACGCCAGAAGCATAGTCACCAGTGTTGTAGTACCCTCGTAATGCTGGTGCTGTAGGGGTTGTAATGTCCACAACCTGTAACCCCGCATCGTCGTCCGCAACAGCAGCATATTGACATCCATTCGCCGAAAACAACGCGATGTCCTGAATAAGTCCTGGCATGGCTACGCGCCCTACGGGAGTGGGAGCCGCAGGATTTGCAATGTTCAAAACCACAAAACTACTCCCTTCCCCAACGTAGCAATAGTTTCCTTGTCCGGCCACCGCATTCACCACGCCGCCGATGCTACCGGCCAAACTAATGCCGTTGCCACGCGGTAAACCATAAGCGAAGCCATTCAAATTGGTCGCGCTGCCGCCAGATGTTTCGACAACAATAGGAGCAGTGCCGTAAACCGTGCTTGCCGGTGTGAGGCACGTAATTTGCGAGGTTCCCAAGACCGATACACTAGTCGCAGGTTGCTGATCGACCAATACTGTTGCTGGTACGGTGAATCCAAATCCTTGAATGGTTAACGGAGTGCCCCCAGCCAGTGCACCAACGCTTGGACTGACGCTCACAATCCCAGGTTGACCAGAGGGCGGCGTGTAAGCACCGCTAGCGATCATTGCCTGAGCGCGGCTGACAGTCACAGTCTGAGCGGATGGGGCCGTCCACCCTGAAATTGAATCAAACGTGATGACATAAGTTCCAGGTTGCAACGAAAGACTGGCACCACTTCCCTCTGCCACACCGCCGTTGACGTGCCATGCCGCCCCTGCGGCTTCTACATTTGGTGGCGTCAGAGTGACCGTGAGAAATCCAGGTGTTGTGTCCTGGGTGAAGGTGACAACAATATTACTCGTTTGTCCTGCTGTAATTACAGCCTTCGCACTCACCGATCCAAGCCATCCGTCAACTGGATGAATTGCAAGATAATAGGTTCCCGGCCAAGTGGTGCAGCTCGATCCACTCGAACGGTAATCATTTGCATTGAAGCCCCACGTTACTCCTGCCGTCGCCGCCGCCGATGGCAGAATGGTTACTGTTATCGTTCCCATGTTTGGATCGCCGGACGCGAAATTACCCGTCACCGTCTTATTCCCGTTCATCGTGATCGTCGTTGGCGAAACGCTTCCGCTTGCATCGCCACTGAAACCCGTAAAATGGTAGCCTACGTTTGCAGTGGCAGAGAGTTGAACAAGCGTGCCAGCCGTATAGACGTACGCACTGCCATTCCATGTTCCCATCGGAGACGGAATGATGGAACCCATGCTGCCGCCCTGATTGAGCGTAAGCGTGTATGTGCTAGGAGCAACTACGGAGTAGGTGCCGGAGTCGGGCGTGACTGAACCGGATGTGATAGTGACGCTGTGGCTCGCCGGAGCCGTATAACCCGGAGCGGCCTTAAATGAAACTTGGTGCTGGCCGGGAGTCAAGCCATTGGCAGTGTCCCCGCTGTTGCGGTAACTGCCACTGTCTACAGACCACTGTGCTCCTGCGGATACCGCGCCGCTCGGCGAAAGATTCACAGTCAATGAGCCTGAGTTTGCAGCCGGAATATAGACGGTGAAAGTTTGAGGATTCGAGGCAGCTTGTCCGGCGTTGGTGACAATCACCGACCATGTGCCGACGGCTGACTGGACAGTGACGCTATATTGGAGCTGATTTGCGCTGACATAGGTTGGAGTTCGGACATAAGGGTTGTTGGCCGGATCGCGGAAGACCAACGTGGAAGCGTTCGGATCGCTGGACGGCTTGAAGTTGCTGCCATAAATGTTAATCAATTGCGTAGAAGAAGATGTCGGCAGAGAAGGCGGGGAAACACTGGTTATGCTCGGCACACTTCCTTGGGATGGCGGCGAATAGGAATACTGCTGAAAGACGCTTGTATGGTTTGCAAAATCAACGGCTTGATATTGAATTGTTGCAGTTGTGTCCTTGCTATGTGTTAGTGGTGATAAGTTGGTAGTTATCGAACCATCCCCCCACTTAACGATAATACGTGTGGGGACCGAGGAATCATCGGTGGCTGTAATTGTGAATGAGGTGTCATTCTCTTGCAGAGGAGTCGTGTAGGGTAGATTCACGGATGCGCCTAGCCAATCTGCCGCATGCCTTATTGGGTAATTGAACCACCCATCCAGAAAATACCCATGGTTATAGTCAAACGAATTTGCATTGTTACACGTATTAAAACCAGCCGTCTCGTAAACCCACTCAACTAGCCCATCACAGCGCATCGCTGTTGGCTCTGTGATGTTACAAACTCTCGGATTCAAGGTCGTAGGCTCCCACAGGTTGCAAGGAATGATTGATGGATATGTTACGTCTGCGCCAACCAACCGTATGGCTTCAGTGATAATTACGCCTCGTCGTGCTAGGGTCATCTCCGTTGCACTGCCATTCCATGTTCCGTGACTACAGCTATTTCTCGGCCCAAGACCTGATTCTGTGTAGTAAGTGAAAGGGTCGCTTCCCAAGAATGTTGGCGACCCGTACACCGTCTGGTCAAACGGACAAATATCCACAGAGTATCCAGGACCGCTGGCTTGAATCACCGTGTGGCAATAGGGACACCACTTATCAACATAGTAACCATAGTAAATGGCTGCATGACCTCCCTTGATTCCAGCCGGAAGCCAACCCCATACATACGTACCCGGACCATCAAAACCATCTTTAAACAACGCATCGCCTTTTTCAGCTTCCGGGTCGTTTTGTGCCGAGACTATTTCTGCCGAACAAATAGCAATGCACAGGAAGGCGAGAAGCTGACAAAACGTTATTTGTCTTTTTGCAATCATAGTCTTTCACCTATTTTCTTTGCTGAATTGTGTGTGCTGCCCTTTGCAATTCACTCTTAGTGTAACTGTCAGATACGGTTGCCGCCTTTTGTAGGCAGGCTTGCGCATCGGAAGCATCGCCTTGGCTCGACAATGCTCGTGCGACGTAAACCAAAACGGATTGGTCCGTCTCGTTGCTCAATGCCCGGCGCAAAACCTGTAGTGCATCCTTGCCTCCGATAGCAGCAATTGAATCAAATGCGGTACTGCGAACGGACACTGAGTTCGAGGGATTCTTTGTGACTGATTCGAGCAAAGGCAAAGAACTTGAATTGGGCAATTCACCCAAGGCCAAAACACCATGAACCGCCACAGCATTTTCTTGCGCTTGGCTTTCTTGACTGCCGTTGGCCAATCTCGCAGCAACCGATTGCTGCAATACATTAAGGGCAGCCTCTTCTCCCTGACTTGCCAGTGCATGGTAGGCAGCAATTCGTATTAAGTGACTTTTATCGTCCGACAGTTCTCCTGCCAAAACGTCATCGCTTCCCGCCACTTTGAAGCCGCGAAGAGCTCGCACAATCCCGAATTCCAGATCAGCATCTGTCTGCGTCGGCAACATCGCCAACAGTTTCGCGCCATCAGGCTGGCTTCCTGTTTCAGGAATCCACCGTAAGGCTCGCATCCTTACGTTCTTGTCATCAGTGGAATCGGTAATAATTGCCATCAGCACTTGATCGAAATGAGGGTCATTGTGACCACTCAAATGCGCAACCGATTCGATCAAGAGCATTCTTAAAGATGCAGGGCAAGTTTTGTCGGCAATTTCATCCAGGAATGCGGGGATAGCATCGCCACCCAGTGCCCGCAACTCATCAAGTGTGATGGCGTTTTCCATGCAAAGCGCCTGCACATCTTTGATCTTCGTTGCGGAATCCCTGAGTTTCCGAATCAACTCCCTTGCTCGATCCAAACGTGTCGCTGTCTTCTGACTTGTAGCCGAAAGAACCGTATTTGTCTGAATCGTATCTTTAATGGCTGGTCTATCGCCTTGAATGGGCGCTGGTTTTGCAAGTCTGTGCCATTGAATCGAAACGGCAAGTATGTTGAGCAAGACGACAACGGTTAGAATTCTTCCCCGTGAACACACGATCTTCCCCCTTTATGTGACGCGCATATCAGTACTCGCCGTGATGCATGCAGTCAACGAGAATGCAGGTATTCTTTTGCGATAGCCCGCCAAGCCGGCAGGCCTGCCGGCTTGGCGGGAATTTACTCACAGGCTCATGTGGCTGACTGGGTCGCTCCAATCGCTGTAACCGGTCGAGCCGCCGATGGCGCGTACCTCGATGCTGTAGTTCGTGCCGGCGGTCAGGCCATTGATGGCATTGAGCGGGAGTTGGTGAACAGGCCACCGCAAAACTTCTGAGTTTTCCATTTCATGCGGTGCCTTTTCTTGAATCACGCCTCGTTTCGTCACACGGCGCTTACCGATAGACTTCACCACGGTGCCGGACGCGATGCACGCGCACCACCCGGATCTCATCCGCGATTTCATAAATCACCCGGTAGTCGCCGACACGGATGCGCCAGTCATTCTTCGTACCGGTCAGCTTGCGGCAACCGGGCGGACGTGGGTTCCGCGTCAGCCCGTGGAGCGACGAGATCACCCGGTCATGAACCGCGACCGCGAGCCGCGCTAAATCCTTCTCAGCGGCGCGTTCGAGCAGGACGCTATACACGGGCTTTGCACTCCCGCTCCGCCAGATACTCCGCCAGCGGACGATACTGGAGTGGTTGCCGACGGGCGCGTTTCAGCCACGCGACGTCCGTCGCGTCCTCGACCCGCTCCATGAGTTCCTCGTAGTCCTTGATCGGCAGAATTACCGAGACCGGTTTGCCATTATGCATTACAATTTCCGGTTCTGTCAGCGTAGTTTTCATGCTCCGAATATATCCTGACGGAGAGTTTTCGTCAACCTCAACACGATAGTATTCGGCGATTGTCATTGCTGTGTTCGCCGAGACCATATTAAGCAGCTGTATGGCGGTGACAGTTCTCATGTTGCTTGCCCACGGCGTTCTACATGCTCATGTGACTGACTGCGTCGCTCCAATCGCTATAGCCGGTCGAGCCGCCAGGCGCGCACTTGGATACTGTAGTTCGTACCGGCGGTCAGGCCGTTGATCGGCATTATACGGGAGTTTGTGAAAAAGCCACCGCTCTGCCACGCGCCGGGTGCGCCGCCAGCGGCGAGCGCGGCATATCGGACATCGTAGCACTTGGCATTGCCGACCGGCGTGACCTTCACCAGCAGTTGCCCGGAATTGCCATTGTCAACGCTGACGATGGCGGGCTTGCCAAGCGCCGATTGCGTGTGGCTGGTTGTCACCGCCTCGAACCCGCTGGTCAAAAGCTTGGCGAGATCGTTGTTGCAGTTTGCCTGAACATATCCCGCCAACTGGCGGAGTAATCCGACAACGGCGTCGCGTTTATTGTTCTTATCAGCCGTCGCCGCCGTCCCGCCCTGCGATTGGGCGGCAATGGCGGCGGTGAACGCCGTCAGCGCGGTCTGTAAATTTGCCGGCGTGACCGGCGGGGTTGGATAGGTGGCGTTACCGGTCATCCCCTTGATCACAGAACCGCCAATATCCTCAAGTTGATGATCCGGCGCGTTAGTGAAACCCAGCATTACACGAATTTGATGAGCCATACTGAACTCCCTCTTATTAGTTATTTATTGTTTCTTACTCCCGACATTCGATAAAGCAATGAGACCATCGTGTGGTAGGGCGCGGGCGCTGCACGCGCCGTGTCAATAGGATGACGATTATCAGCCATGATCCAATTTCCTTTTTGTCGCGTCGTTGTCTTCACGGCGGATCCGGCGGCCCCGCCCTACCAGCCACCCGGTAATTGAAGGGACACAAAAAAAGCCCTTTTCGTCCCAAAAACGGGCTAACTGCTTGAAATACAAGACCTTATGCGCTTCGGAGGCAACCTTTTCAATGTTGGACAAAGGCTTCTCCGTCACAGATAAGGTCTTGTCCGTCATAAACAAGCGCTTCGATGCCATTGAGAAAGTCTTTTCCAAGGCGGACAAGCTATTCTTTACTATATATAAGGTATTGTCCGTCGCGGAGCTGATCTTGTCCAAACCGGAGAAAGGCTTGTCCGGAACGGAAGTAACCTTCTCCATGACGGAGAAGGTTGTCGACGTGATGGAGAAAGGCTTGTCCGGGCCGTAGAAGGTTGACGATGCCGGAGAGAAGATTTTGTCCAAGGCAGCGAAAAGTCGTTCGGGAGCGGCAAAGAGAAATCGGCTTACAGAGTGAAGTGCCGCCGGAAAAAATGCTTAGAAGCTGGGGATCCTGCCTGCCTGCGCAGGAATTGATGGCAAGGTTGTTAAATGTATTTAAGACTGTCGGCAATTGACTAACTCCTGATGACGCCACAGACCATATCCGATTCGTCAAACTATTATCAAATCAAACCACGTTCAAATTTTAGTGTTTCTTTTTGGAGCGGGTTTATCCCGCGATGAAATGTGAAGGGGCAATGGGTAAACCGTCGCGGCATAAAGCCGCTCCTACAGGTTGAAAGAACCTTATTGTTGCTGTGTCTCTATCAGGTCGCTGTTGCGGAGACAACGCAGATGCGCCCTTTTCACATCATGGTCTTTCCTTTTGCGTCATTTTGCTCCGGTCACGACGGAGCGTATCTCCAGCGATCGGAAAAGGCCTCTTTACGTGTCATTTTCATTTGGAGGGACGACCTCCGTGTCTTTCGCAGGACAAAACATGGTCAAAAGAAAAGACCATGTTGCAAGTGGGCGCAACGTGCAAGTGCGAAGGGCTAGCCATGAGTCATTCGACAAACTCACGGTCTCAAACCTGGTCGCATGAGCAAGGTCCCGAACTCGTCGAGGGACAAGGTGCGTAAGCACAGCGCCGAAAGGTAAGGTTTTTCAGCTTCGTCTTTACTCTGTTCCCCTATTACCGGTTTTTGCGGGGATATTATTATAGCATCCTAAAATCACTGTAAACGAGGAACGACACGAATGAAGCACAATCTGGCCTGTATTGTCGAACGTTCGC
>CAZASC010000132.1:0-9231 GCA_964487695.1 uncultured Victivallales bacterium | reverse complement strand
GGCATTTCTGTTGCCATCGTCAAGAGCGCCGCCGAGAACGCCAGCACGGTCATTGCAGTGATCAATCCTCAAATGCCGCGCACTCTCGGCGACAGCTTTATCAACATCAATGATCTCGATGTTGTTGTCCCGGTGAATACGCCTCTTCTTGAGTTTAAGACCCCGGAGAGCGACGAAGTCACGCGAAAGATCGGGGAGTACGTAGCGGCCCTCGTGGAGGATCAGTCAACCGTGGAATTCGGCATAGGCAGGATCCCTCATGCCGTTGTTGAGTTTCTGAAGAAAAAGAAAGACCTCGGCATTCACACGGAAATGTTCTCCGATTCGATGATGGATCTTGTCGAATCCGGCGCTGTAACGGGAAACCGAAAGAGCGCACACCGAGGGAAGATCGTTGCCAGCTTCTGCCTTGGAACGCGCAAACTTTACGACTACATTGACGGCAACCCACTTTTCTCGTTTCATCCAACGGAATATGTGAATGATCCTTTTGTCATAAGCCAGCAGCACAAACAGGTCTCAATCAACGTGGCGTTGGAGGTGGATTTGACCGGCCAGGTCTGTGCAGATTCGTTGGGCACAAGGTTCTATTCCGGAATTGGCGGACAGGCCGATTTCAACCGTGGTGCAGCGAGATCACAAGGCGGCAAGGCTGTCATTGCAATACCGTCAACGGCCGTAAACGGAACGATTTCGCGTATTGTTACACGCTTGAGCCCTGGCGCCGGTGTTGTTACTACGCGCGGCGACGTGCACTACGTTGTGACAGAATACGGCGTGGCGTACCTTCACGGCAAAAGCGTCCAGGAGAGGGCAATCGCCCTGATTTCGATTGCCCATCCCACATTCAGACCGCAACTTCTCAAAGAGGCCGTCGAGGCGAAATACCTGCGACCCGAGCTTGCGGATGTGGAGGGAAAGATCGCCGTCGGACCGCGGCAGATCAAAACAACCCATCTTCTCAAGAACGGCACAGTGATAAACTTCAGATCAATTCGTCCAACCGACGAACCCGGTCTGCGCGAACTCATCTATGCGCTGTCGCAGGAGACGCTGTATTATCGTTTCATGTCCAGGGCTCGCCACATCCCCAGAAAAGAAATTCAAAACTTCGTGTTTATTGATCACCGCAAAGACATCGCCATTGTCGCCACAATAGACGAGGCGAGCGGAGAGGAAATCATAGCGGTGGGGCGTTATTATCTGAACGAGAAAACCAACATAGCGGAAGTGGCGTTCGTCGTACGCGACAATTGGCAGAACAAGGGAATTGGTTCGTTTCTGCTGGACTATCTGGCGACAATCGCGAGAGGCAATGGCATAAGCGGATTCACGGCCGAAGTCCTGAACACTAATAAAGCCATGCAACGCGTCTTCCAGAAAAGCAAGTACAAGTTGACCAGCACTCCCAGTGAAGACGTCTGCAGCTTCCGAATAGATTTTCTTTAAAAAAGTGCGATCATTCTCGAACGCATAATATGTTCCTGTTTCTTTCCGTACGATCTCATTCCACGGTTTTCATCGCCGTCATTACGGCAGATAGCGGTTCTTCGTGATCGCAGTCCTCGGCCTTATGCTGCTTCTTTACTCCATCCCGTTCTTTCCTTAATTCCTCGAACTGCTTCTTTATCTCTTCATTCATACAGGGCACAATCCAGGCGACCCGATGAGATATCGCAAAGTCCGCGCATGTAAGAATTTTTCCTATAAAAAATCAGACAGTTGTCCGATACCCAAACTCCGCAGCTTCTGATACAGTTTCCGGCGTAACAGTCAAACATTTGTCTCGGATCCAGGGTCAGTTTCGTGGGCAGTGATGAAATGGGGAGCATCACTGCCCATTTCAAACAATTGGATTGGCTTCAACTCGCCAGGCAGGATGGTGGGAATCTGCAATTTGACAATCCGTGTATTTCACGCTTGGTGAGAAGCTGGGGATCATAAATGACACTCAAAACCAACTCTCTTTCGACTTTAAATGGAAGCCGGAATTATATCCCTGACAACGCGCCGACTGCGCTGGCATTCCGGAGTAAACAGATTTCAGGGCCTGAAACGATAGTACACCGCAGTGCCTTTCTGGCACTCGCAACATTCACGCCCACCATTGCACGTACGAACGTCTTCAGGCTCTCTATTTCAAACCTTAATTGACGACATTCACACCTGTCTTTAGGAAGAGCGGCAACTGTTCACTTGAATTTCGGCCAGTCGCCACTTCCACTTTTTGGATGCCTCACAGATGGCGCGCCTTGAACATCCGTCCACAACCATGAAATCCAGCTTAAGCCGCTCGACTGTGTCTTGGTATCCACCTTCTTCGAAGCATGTTTCTTTGTCGTCGAGGCCTTCGTTTTGACAGTTTGACCTGCCAACACATTCTTGGCGTCGCCGCTAATATCGGAATGGGGAGCGGCGCTTACAGAATTATCCTGTCCCTGAAGACTCATTCTCGTAATTGCGAATTTTTCCATGTTCATCGATGAGACCGCAGCCACAACGGTTGGCTGTGTTTGGTCCTCTGCAGCCCCGTTCGCAAGAGTCTGCATAGCACACAAACAGGCCAAAACACTCAATATCGTCAAGATTCTCGTAGCATTCACGCTTCCCGCCTTTCCTCTTCGGAAATTTGCATTGCATTAGGCAGTGTATATAAAGCATGAGACGTACCAACCCGCTTGGGAGCCGTATTTACTCCCGTCCAAACTTTTTGTTGAGTTCTTTGAAGGACGTAAAAATCACGGTCGGACGACCGTGAGGGCATGTGTAAGGCATTTCGGTGCGTGCAAGATCAATCACCAATTGCTCAATCTCTTCCAAATTTAACTTATCGCGGGCTTTGACGGCTGCTTTGCATGCCGCCTGCGCGATGGCCTCCTCGCGCCATCTTCCTTTAGCGCCGCGCGCCCCGCTCTCCTCAAGACCGCGCGCAACTTCGGGAAGCAGCGACTTGGCCGATGCGGCGGCAAGGTGCGATGGAAGCGCATCAACAACGAAAGAATCCCCGCCGAATTCTGCTATACCGAAGCCCATCTCTTTCAAAACATCCAGATTCTTCCTCACGCACAAGGCATCTCTTGGGCCAAGCTCAACCGTCTCTGGAATCAGAAGATTCTGTGTGTGGACCTTACCGTTCAATACATCGTTCATGAACCGCTCGAAAAGCACGCGTTCATGCGATGCGTGCGGATCCATCAGAACAAGTCCATCTTCCGTTTCCAATACGACATAAAGACTGCCCACCTGCCCCAGAACTCTGCACCATGACCACGGCGCTGCGACCGCTGGTCGTGCCGGTTCGACAACGCCTGCTGCTTCTTTTTTTCCAGGCGGCAGGGATGCTGTAACCGTGGTTCCGCTCGGCACCGTCGGCAGCCGCGGATACTTGAAAGCGCGCGTCGCAGGCAGATTATCAATCTGCAGTCGGCCCTGCGCAACGGCTATCGCAGGCGTGCGCTCCGGTTCAACGCCCTTCATTTGCATCGGAATCGGCGCGCCGGCGTCACCCGAAGCAAGCCCCTGCCGGATTGCCGTTATGACGGCATCCCGCACTTCGTTTCCGTGCCGGAAACGCACCTCCCGTTTTGTAGGATGCACGTTGACATCAACAAGGCCTGGATCGGTCTCAAGAAAAAGGAATACTGACGGATGCCGGTCGCCGGCCAGAATAGTGCGGTATCCCTCGCTGACGGCGTAATTGAGCAGAGCCGCACTGGTGGGTCTGCCATTCACAAAAATGTATTGTTCGTTTCTGTCCGATCTGCTTACCGACGGCATGCTGACGAAACCGCGAACCATCACTTCACCTGTCCGGGTTTCAACTGGCCTCAGGTTCTTTGGATAATCCGCGCCAAACAGATCGCGCAGCCGGTCTTCGAGCTTCGAACCGCCCGCGAGTCTGTATGTCTCTCGGCCGTCCACTTTCAAGCTCATTCCGATAGCCGGGTGCGCCAGAGCCTGCACAATGAAGACAGCCCTGATATGCGCCAGCTCGGTCTGATGCGACCGCAGGAACTTGCGGCGCGCAGGAACGTTGAAAAAAAGATCGCGCACTTCGATAGAAGTGCCGGGTGGACAGCCAATGTCCCGCACATCCGTGATCTTTCCCGCTGAAATGACCAACTCTGTGCCAGCAAGTTCACCCGCCCTGCACGTTGTGAGCCGGAATCGGGACACCGACGCTATCGCCGCGAGCGCCTCGCCCCGAAATCCAAGCGTGTTGATCCGCTCAATGTCGTCAACATCCCTGATCTTGCTCGTGGCCTGTCTTTCAACCGAAAGCAACGCGTCGTCCCTGTTCATTCCTGCCCCGTTGTCCCTGATAGCCACAAGTTTTGAACCGCTGACAACGATTTCCATGTCCACCTGCGTTGCGCCGGCATCAATGGAATTCTCGACCAGTTCCTTCACAACGGAAGCCGGACGCTCGACGACCTCGCCGGCTGCGATCTTGTTCGCTACATTGACAGGCAATACCTGAATATGTGGGTACGGGCTCATCCAGAATGGGATACTAAACCGTGCGACACACTTTGAGCAATGGAAGAATACGACCGAACACTCAATGCTGTGACAAGCCGCCTGCGACAACGGAAAAATGCAGAATTAACGTCTCGCCAGCTGTGCCTTTTGCGTCAGGGCCCGAATAGGGCGTCGCTATCACGGTATGCGATCCGATTTCCGGTGTCATGCCTTTATAGATGCCGGCATTGTTTGCAACGAGACTGTAGGGATACTCTGACCCGACGTGATACGAGGCCTGAGTGTCGTAGCCGAACTTTACGCTTCCTACAAGAAACGGCGTTGGATTGGCACGTAAATTCAGATTGGTTGTCGGCAAATCCGCAAAACTGAGTACGCTTCCATCCCGGAGCGGATCGTAACCGGTAATGGGCAGGCTGGTATCTGCGTTGATAAGCGTCAAACTTACCATTCTTGCCGCAATCAGCGCCACAGGTTCCTTAAACCACGTCGGCTGCGAAAAAACGATATTACGCGCCACATCGCACACTTCAAGGCGAGCCCATGTGGCATTTCTCAAATCCACGGGCCAGGAGAATTGTTGACGGCCGAATTCCCTGGTTTTAGGAAGAGGAACTTGCAGCCGTTTGACCTGATTGCTTTCGCCCCAGACGATCATCGCGAAGGCAAGCGGGAACGTCCAATCCACATCAGCGGCCACATTGTTGGATTGAATCGAGAGGGAACGAAACAGGACCTCGCCGGTCGAACCGAAAAAGTCGCCGTCCCTCAGCGTATTCACGACCGGCGACCAATCGCTGAAAGGAGGCACCGAATCCAAGTGCAGATAATTGACACTCATATTTGCGTATAGTTCCTTGTTCGAGTCCACTTCAAAAACATCCGTGCAGCCCAGTATCCTTTTTTTGTCACCCCACTGACACATGTCGTCCAACAGGTCGAAAACGCGATAACCGAGATGCGGCTCGGACAAATCCGAAGGCAACGCTTTCCAATCGCACCCCAGAAAGACACTGTCATCTTTGAAAAAATCCTGGAAAGCATATTGATCCGGGCTATGTTGTGATGCCTTGCAGCGGGCGTGACAGGCCCAGGCCAATCCGTTCTTCCGCTTGAGAAGATTATACATCTCTTCCGAATCACCAACCCGATACACGGTGCCATATGGAAACACCTGGCTGCTGAACGGTTTGTCCGCCGACCGGCTCTTTATGAAATATACAGGCTTCGGAAACAGGTACATCCAGTGCTCGCCGAAATGGCAGTTCGCTTCTTCACCCGGAAGAAGAAGGAAGTTGGGGGTGGAGTTGCTTTGACACAGTGTGAAAAGATCGCGAAGTTGATCCAGCCTGACACGCCCCGTGTCTCCTGGATTTCCATCCACGTGAAACTCAGCAAGTTCGCATATTTGTACATTCATGCCTTTCATTACGCCGGTAAATACCTGCGCCACGTGTTCGCCTCGACTTTCATGCATTGTGAGCTCAGGATGAAAGTGATCGGCAAACGTGACATAGCCGGGGATGCTCTTGTACGCATCGCCGTGCGTGTACTGCTTTACCCGTTCCAGCGTTTGCCCGGCCTGGTCCGCACTCAGCAGCAGGAAAAAGTCCATGTTTTGTCGCCTGCCCAATGGCACCCCAAAAGTTCCGTTTATCCAAGACCAATACCTGTTGTCCCCTCTGGGCTCTTCGCGTATTCCAAATTCGTTCGCTCCCAATTGCACGTATCCCATGTTATCGGCCAGATCGGTGGGGTAAAAATAAGCGTGCGGAGGTGGAAAAACCGCAAGAGTGCCCGCCGGATATTCGGCCATTATGGTCCTGTTGCGAACCTGTTGCTTGGTTGGCGGTCCAGTCGGCGGCGTGGCGCGTACAATCAGATTGCTTAGATTCATGTACGCAACCGTCGGAAACCGGCCAACCAAAGTCGGATCATACAAGTATGCGGTCCAGCCTTGATTAGGCTCCATTGACGCAGAAAGATGCAGGAGTGGGCTTCCAGAATAGATCTCGCATACCAAATCGCCGGCGAACGACGTGCAGCTCAGGCTGGAGAACGTGATGGTCGCACGCTCTCCAGCACTTTCCACTCGAACTCTTCTCAGATCCAGTTTTGGGCTTTCGTGCGAACTGGCTGAAACCTGATCGAAGAAGACATAGGGCCAGTAAGGAATGCCTTTGTTAAAAGCCTTGCTGCTTGTCCGTGAGCCTACCGCAAGGCGAAAATCGACGTCAATATCCTGCGCAAGAGTAACTTGCGGCTGATTTGTTGCGGACGCCAGACTCAGTACCTTTAATAACGGATGTCCGGGTCCGGCTTCTATGTTGAAGATGACAGCACAAGCAACTCCATCGCTCGCCGCCCAACGAACGGCCAAATCATCGTTAGAGCGGCCAATGTCAACTCCGCAGGAAGTATCGTAGTTTGAGAAATCAACAGGGACTTGTGCCAGAGCGACTGGCTCCTGAACAAGGCATATGACAATAGCCACTCGCGCGATGAAGCCTATCAGAGTGCGTACAGTCATGCCGCACGCAACTGCGATAGACTTCTTCAAATGGATATGGACACAACGATTCATCCCTGGCGCGACAATAAAGCGGTCAACACTCTTTAAGCAATGGATATCTGCCGCCACAAATCCTCGCCTAAGACTTGGCGCGCAACACGGACGCATCAGGAACAACCCTATAGATGCGGCGCGAAAGGATTCTCGCCATCCAAATTCAGACTTCATGATCTCGTCGGAAAATGGGTTGGCACTTTTGCACCGTTGTGGCACGGGCATCTTGCCCGTGTTGCTGGGAATCTTACATGGGCGAGACGCCCATGCCACAAAGAATGTGCCAAGTCATTTTCCGGGAATACGTACGATTTCCTTGTCTAGATCAGGAAGTCTGAAATTGAGACATCGAGACTCTGTAGATCACGCAATGGAGGGCTGCAATCCTTTGCAGCCGCTGTTCATGCAGGATGCTTGCAAGTCCGTGTTGAGCCGAATCGTCGCAGGCGCGGATTTGGGTGCGCCATTACCGGACTTGCCTCTCGAGTATTCACATTATAGACTGTCTGTGGGTATGAGAAACATGCGAGATAAGATTTCAGCTTGTATAACTGCCGGAAATGAGGAGCGAAACATCCGCCGCTGTCTCGAAAGCGTCAAGTGGGCGGACGAAATTGTCGTCGTCGACAGCTTCAGCACGGACAAGACCGCCGAGATATGCCGGGAATATACCGATCTCGTTTATCTTCACCGATGGCTCGGCTACATCGGGCAGAAAAACCTGATTAAAGACCTGGCATCCCATCCATGGATACTCTTCATTGACGCCGACGAGGAAATATCCGCCGAACTGCGCGCGGAAATCCTCGAAATTTTCAACGACGGAAGGGCTAACGATTTTGCCGGTTATGAGTTCCCGCGCATGGTTTGGTACATGGGAAAATGGATCAGGCACGGCGATTGGTATCCCGATGCCAAACTGAGATTATTCAGGAAGGAAGTCGGCAAATGCGGCGGCAGAGAACCCCACGACCGCACGACCGTTGACGGCCGTGTCAAACGCCTCAAAAATCCGATGTATCATTACACATATACGGACATATCGGATCATCTTGTGACTCTGAACAGATTCGCGAACATCACCGCCGAAGGCTGGTACAAGGATGGCAAGCCGTTCAAATTGTACGATTTGACCTTCAGACCATTCATCCGATTCATGCGCGGTTATTTTATAAAACGCGGATTCCTCGATGGCCTGCCCGGTTTTATTGTGTCCGCGCTCACCGCTTATGGCGTCTTCATAAAGTACGCGCGCCTGTGGGAGCTGTATCGGAATGGACAAATTCAAGAAGAGCCATGCAACTGATCGCCGACACTCATTTGCATTTCTATCCCGCCTACGACACGACCGCGGCTTTGCGAATCCTCATTGACGGTCTCGTCCGGCTCGATGCCAATGCCGTGAAGCTCGGTTTCCTCGCGGAACGCAGCGATTGCCATTTCTTCGCCGATATTCGCCACGGCAAATTAATCGCAAACGGCGAATTCGAAGCAAAACAGTCGCCTGAAGAAAACGCGATTATCATCCATTCAAAAGGCGAACAAATCCTTCATCTTTTCGCTGGCAGACAAATCGTGACCGCCGAACGAATCGAGATCCTCGCATTGACGGTGGACGTGGAAATTGCGGAACGACTCCCAGCCGAGCAAGTCGTGCAAGTCATCCTACGTGCAAATGGCGTGCCTGTCGTGAGCTGGGCGCCCGGCAAATGGTTCTTCGAGCGGGGCAAAGTTGTTGAGAGACTTATCGAACGATTTGCTCCTGACCAGCTGCTTATCGGCGACACCAGCCTGCGCCCGACAGCTTGGGGAAAGCCTGAGCTCATGCGCAAAGCGGAAAGGAAAGGTTTCAGGATTATTGCAGGCTCAGATCCCCTGCCCTTCGCCGGTGAAGAGAAATACATGGGTTCATATGGAACTGCGCTTAAAGGTTCCTTCGACCCAGTCCAGCCAGTAACTTCCATCAGGAAGCTTCTCATGTCGCCGGATTCGCAAATCCTGCCGACCGGACAAAGATGCGGCCCAATCGAAGTCGCCCATCGCCTTTTCAAGAACGCTGCGGCAAAGCGGTGACGACCGGATTCCTTGCTTTTCGGAAGAACGTTCGAGAGGAATATGAATGATAGCGGACTCTGATTTGCCGACTGTAATGCTTCTAGTGCGCCGGGTGTTGAGACTAATGC
>CAZASC010000131.1:0-9248 GCA_964487695.1 uncultured Victivallales bacterium | reverse complement strand
TTCTTCAGCGGACAGACAGTGACGACTTTCAGGCGATAACCCAATATCTGGAAACTCATCCTCAATCCCCTTGGCGGGCATCATTATTGACCGGGTTGGGTCTGGCCTACCGTTACAGCGGCTGGTTTTCAAAAGCGCTGGCATGTTGGGATGAGGCATGGCGATTGTCGAAGAATGAGACCGACCCCAAGACTAGGGTGGTGGCGGATCGGGCCGTGGCAGAATTGTTGGAACTCAATGCCCGGTTGGGGCGTTACGGCCAGTTGGATGTTCTCTTTGCTGAAACTAAGGGCAGAGTTTTTAACAGCGCGTTTTCCGAGAAAATCGCTGGCACGCACGAGGGACGATGGTTAATGCAGAACCGCCCTCAAGATGCGTTTCGGTGCGGTCCGATGGCCGTGAACGAGATTCGGGCGTTTCAGCATCCCGGTATTAGCACCGATAAGCTGATTATGAATTCCCGTTCCACACTGCAAGGAATGTCATTGTCAAGCATCTGCGATTTGGCAAACCAGCTGGGCATGAATTTTCAGATGGCCAAGCGCCAACCCGGCAGCGCAATCATTCTGCCGGCGGTGGTCCATTGGAAAGTGGGACACTTTGCGGCCCTTGTGAAAGAGGTCAATGGACGTTATTTGGTGCAAGACCCGACGTTCGGAAACGAGATTCTGGTGAGTCCGAAAGCGTTGGATGCCGAGGCCAGCGGTTATTTTCTCATTCGGGCGGGAGATTTGCCCCAGGGCTGGAGTTGGGTAAGCGCCAGGGAAGGACAGACTATCTGGGGCAAAGGCTCCACAACGAGCAAAAACCCGAACTGTACGAGGCCTTGCGACAAAAAAACTGGCTGTCACTGCAATGCACCAATGGCAGAATATAATTTTCATGCGATGTTGGTCAGTTTGAACATCATGGATACTCCCGTGGGCTATACGCCGCCGCGCGGGCCAGACATGCATTTTCAGATAACCTACAATCAACGTGAAGCTAACCAGCCGGCCCTTTTTACCTATTCCAATTTTGGCCAAAAATGGACGTTTAACTGGCTATCTTACATCTCTGACAATCCCAGTGTGCCTGGCAGTGAAGCAGATTATTATGTTCAAGGTGGCGGTACAACAATTTATCCAACGAGCAGTTACAATTCGGCCAACCATACTTATGCTGCGGACCCCGATAGCCACGCGACTTTACAGTTAACGTCCCCAACTAATTACACGCGCTATTTACCCGACGGCTCCGAACAAATATTCTCCGTGCCAAACGCGTCCACTAATGCCACTGCACGGCAGGTTTTTCTGACGCAGATTGTTGATCCGCTCGGTAACACCTTGACTTTGAATTACGACGGTAACTTTCGTTTGACCAACGTAGTTGACGCTTTGGGACAAGCCACCACGTTCGTTTATGCTTCCACCAACGCTACTAACGCACTTTTTTATCAGATTGCGAAAGTAACCGATCCTTTTGGCCGTTATGCCACCTTCACCTACAACGGCAGCAACCAGTTGGTAACAATTACCGATATACTTGGCATCAATTCGCAATTTACCTACGGTTTAAGTGACGATGGAAACGCTGACTTCATTACGTCAATGACGACCCCTTACGGCACGACTACCTTTACAGAAGGTATTAGCGGCCAAAACCGATGGCTCACCGCAACCGATCCACTCGGTGGACAAGAGCGATTGGAGTATGATGATGTGCTCAGCACAAGCACCATTTCCGATATTAGTCAGCCTCCACCCACGACCATCACCTCAGCAGATCCTTATCTGTACGCCCGGAATTCCTTCTTCTGGGACAAGAAAGCCATGCAGCTTTATCCCGGCGATTATACGAAGGCGAAAATCTATCACTGGTTGCACTCTGATATAAATACTTGTTCAGGGACTGAGGGGAGCGTCAAAGACGCACTGGAATCACGGATTTGGTACACCTATCCTGGCCAGACCAGCGACTATTTCCAGAGTACGAACAACTCTCCGGCAACCGTCGCGCGTGTGCTGGATGATGGCACCAGCCAGATTTATCAATATCAATACAACGCCTTCGGCAACGTGACCCAGTCAGTTGACCCGGCCAGTCGCACCAACTTGTTCACCTATGCTACGAACAACATCGACCGTCTGACCGTGTCGCAGCTTGCCGCTGGGGCGACCAATGTCTTGAGCCAATTCACCTACAATTCCCAACATCTGCCATTGACTGCCGTGGACGCCGCAGGTCAGACCAGTTTCTTCGGTTACAACACCAATAGCCAATTGACTGCCCTCACTAACGCACTTGGTCAAATAACAACAATGACGTATGACACAAATGGCTATCTGACAAACATCGTAGGGCCTCTGGGAATGACGAATAGCTTTACGTACGATACCAATGGCAGGCTGTGCACCGTCACCGATCCGCTGGGTTATACCATTACCAATAGTTACGACCAAGCCGACCGTCCCACCAACATCACCTACCCCGACGGCACATATCAGCAAACCGTTTACAACTACCTTGATCCGATATTGCAGCGGGACCGGGACGGTCACTGGACGGCCATGGCCTACGACGCGCTGCGGCATCTGACCGACACCTACGACAATCTCGGTCGCCACACGCAGTATACTTGGTGCACCTGTGGCAGTTTGGAAAGCATTATTGATCCATTAGGGCAGGCGACCACTTTTGTGCGCGATCTGGACAAACGGGTAATCAGTAAAATTTATCCTGACCTGACTCAAATCAATTATACGTATGAAAATAGCACCAGTCGGTTGCACTCCATGACGGATGCCAAGAACCAGACAACTCTCTACAGTTATTTTATTGACGACAATCTCGAGCAGGTTACCTACTCCAATGCTGTCGTAACCACACCCTCGGTTTGGTTCACCTACGACACAAATTACAATCGCATCGTGAGCATGACGGACGGAACTGGCATTACAACATACAGTTATTATGCCGTCACCAACGGCCAACTTGGCGCTGGCATGTTGGCTGCTGTTACTGGGCCATTGACCAACAGCACTATAACTTACGATTATGATGCGCTGGGACGGACGACAAACCGTGCCATCAACAGCGTAGCGCAACAACTCACCTACGACGCACTGGGCCGTGTGACAATCATTACTAATGTCCTGGGTAGTTTTACCAACACTTTCTTGGGCGCGACGGCGCTCCTGGCCACCAATTTTTATCCGAACGGGCAAAAGACCGTTCTTAGCTATTTCAGCATCACCAACGATGAGAGGTTGCAACAAATTCAAAACATGACGCCCGCTGGTCAGAACCTTTCCACCTTCGGTTACGTCTACGATCCCGTGGGACAGATAACGAACTGGACAGAGCAAGCGGACACGAACGCGGCGACGATTCAGACAATGCAGTACGACACCGTGAATGAATTGTTGAGCGACACCGTGTATAGCAACACGATGGCTGGAGCCATTCTCAAACAATATGCCTACGGCTATGATCTTGCCGCCAACCGAACTAGTGAACAAATTGGGACTGGAACCAATGGGCTGGTGGCCATTAGCCAGTCCTTTTATAATAGCGTCAATCAACTGACCAACCGTGCCAGCGGCAGCGGGCCGGTGCAATTTGCTGGGGCACTGGATAAACAGGGAATCGTAACAGTGGCTGGGAACCCGGCGACTGTGAATCATTTCACCACAAATTATTTTGGCTATGGAACTGTTATGAATGGAACGAATGTTGTTCCAATTGTAGCAACGGACTACAACAACAACTCGCGGACGAACCGCTATCAGCTTGTCGTGACAAACAACGGCATATCGGAGACCTTGACGTATGATTTGGATGGAAACCTTGCCTCGGTTGTGACCGCGACTTCAACGAATATCTATCAATGGGATGCAGCCAACCGGCTGGTGGGCATTACGAATGGGGCAAATCAAAGCCAATTCTCTTACGACGGTTTGGGGCGGCGGGTGGAGGATGCGGAGGTTCAGAGCGGGGTGGCCACGGATAGCAGATTTGTGTGGTGTGGGACTGAATTGTGCGAACAGCGGGACAGCACTGGAACGAATGTCACAAAGCGGTTCTTTAATGGAGGTGAACAGATTTCCGGAACGAATTACTATTTTACTAGAGATCACCTAGGTTCGGTGCGAGAGATGATGGACAGTGCGGGCGCGATTAGAGTGCGGTACGATTACGATCCTTATGGCAGGCAAACTGTAGTTTCGGGCTCAATGAGTGCGGATTTCGCCTATGCGGGAATGTTTGTTCATCAACCGAGTGAGCTGAATCTGACATTTCACAGGTCTTACAGCGCTGATTTGGGAAGATGGACGAACCGTGATCCCTTAGAGGAAGAAGCAGGGCTGAATTTATATGATTACGTCGACAATAATCCGATAAATGTAGTTGATACACTAGGGTTAAGTTCAGCGGACGTGACAAAATTATACAATCTTTATGCACAGGAACTACAGCGAATGACCGACGCTGGCGAACGCTTAGATACTGAAGGAGACTCGACCATAGGCTGGTTAAATAATCTGCTCAGTTGGATTGACCCTAAAAAGAAAGGTTGTGGTGACCAAGCCGCAGACATTTATTTGGTTGTGGTTAGGCAAGCCTATGATGATACTTGGACATTTGACATTCCTCAAATTTTTCGTCCGCTGCCACATCAATTTGTGACTGCTACATCCTCGAATCCGAATGATCCTAAAATAACTATTGACCCTTGGACTGGAACATTCTATGAAGAAAATCCTGATGGGACAGGCACGCTGTTGACTGTTCCGATAATTCCCAAGGCTAAGCATTGTGGGTAATGACAGCGACGGTACGTCTTAAACGCAACAGAAATTATGAATAAGAAAAGCGTGGTGATTTTGTCTACTACAGCATTGTTTGTTATGATGTTGGTGCATTTATTATTGATAGCTATAGTCGCACCAAACACGTATATCTCTGGCATCACGCATGAACAATATAAGGAAATAATTAACACAAGTTCAGTTGCGGCGGCAGATGTCAAACTGAAAGCAGGCGCTCTTGTTTTGTATAACGGGTATGAAGGCAGCCAATTTTTACTGAAATATTCTCTCTTGTTTGGTATCGCGGCTTCCATTCTATGTTTTTTTAACTTAATTCTTATTATATTCAATAAATCGAACTACGACAGGCCAACCAAGCAGCCTGAGTGATATAGACAGGTCAATGGGACGCTGTTCTCCCTGCCAGGGCAGCATCACGGCGTTTGGAACGGCGCGCACGCCAAGCACATTCTTGAAAGAGCACTTATAGCGGAGTCGTAAGTGTCAGAGGTATTGCGCTACGACGTCTATGATGCGGTTGCCGGTGCAACGGTCGTTGCCTGTTGCTCCAAGCTTGGGGCGTGACTTCTGGGATTTGCCGGTTGGTCATGTGTGGCAGGCGGGTGAGCACATCACGAAGATAGGTAAAAGATCAAGTCCGCGTCGACGGCAGCTTGCGATGACCCGATAAAGCCGGTTGATTTCAAGCATCTCGTCCTCGGTCAGTCTCTTTTTAGGCACCGTCCGGTCCGTGTAGAAGTATTTGGTCATGGGATTGAATTCGAGGTCATTGCTAATAAAAACCACACCCGGATTCAGATCTGACGTGACGTACTTATACTGGTCATAGATGAACATCTGGGTGGTGCGGACATCTACCGCGTCAAAATAAGGCTCTGCGGCTCCGGGGTCGAACCAGCCGGGGTCCACCGTCCCATAGTTTGGTTTTGTACCGCGCGAACGGAAATAACGAAAAGAACAAGGATTCCAAATAAAACAGAGTTCAGAATAGTTTGACAATAAGGCTTATTTTTGAGAACACTTACCCATTGGATTGGAATGGAGAGCGGCTTGTCGGGCACTCAGGGGGACATTTCAAGATCGTGTGATAATCCGGAATCATGGACTTATTTATGAAAAATGCGCGTTGCATAATTTTCAACTTTGCTATTATTTTGGTTGTTTCTTTCTTCTGCGGCTGTAGCACCTTTAAGCCCAATACCGTTTACCGTGATTGGACCAGTCGTATGAGTGAATTGGGGATCTATCCAGTATTCCCGCCACGCGAGGACGTCAGCGTCGGGGATATATATCTTCTGCCCATGCATCCCTACCAAACTAAATTGGTTGGTTATGTGGGCGGCCTGGGGATGGCTGGCATTCGAATAGGTTTTCTAAACGGGACTGCGGATTTTGAAACAAACCATCCCGTGTCTTTGGCTGAATTGCTGACTAGAGAATTCACAAACCATCCCGCATGGATGCAAACACCTCCGACCGGAACTAATTCAACCAATTCAACCGATGTACTGGCCTTTATCAGTGTTCCCGGCCTTACGAATAACTCACAAGATATTCGCTCCAACATTTTTGACAGCATGCCTCCCTACCGCTTGAAACAAGTGGCATTCCCGGAATTCTCTGTGACCGTGGCTGATGAAGGTTCTCTCTCCGCCCTGGTGCCGGTCGAAGCGTTCCTTGTTAACGCCGGTTTCGATTTCAGCCATGTAAGCAGCGTCAGCATTAAAATTCCGCAAGCTGAATCCTACGGCCTTCCTGTTAAAGATCTGGTCGCACCCTTCTTGTCGCAATATGTGAAACAGGGGACTAATAGCCAAGGAAGTACCAACCTTTATCTTGTTGAAAATTCTTATGTCAATGGCCCATCAGCCGTTCTTGCCCGCTCCATGTTCAACGAATCGCTGGAATTGGCTCTGAAAAACAACATCAGTTGGTGGCATTGGTATGACCGCCGTGATTTATTGAACAAAGTAAAAGAAAGTAGTCGATATCTATATATGGGATTGATCACTGAAGTCTATTACGCACGCGCACTGGATGTCAGCGTGAATTCTAGCGGTGGTTTCGGTGGAGCTGCCGGTGTTCGACCTGTAACTCCCGATGATTTATTAAAATTGGAACAACTGGGTTTGACCACAAACACTTCGACGACGACCAACTCATCAACAACAAACGGAACCAACCTTACATTCTCCGTTACCACCACGCAGACGAATACAGTTGATCTTCAATCGGCCACAAATGCGATCGCAATGGCCAATCAACTCAAAAATTTGAATTACGGCCAAAACACAGTCGGTGGCTCCATGCAATTGGTAAGCGCCTCTTCATATAGCATCGGCCTTCGGCGCACTTTTCAATATCCCGTTGCCGTCGGGGTTCGGGGAGTCATTTTGCGATTTAATTATGCACCCGAGATGTTTACTCCAGTGGGAGCAACAAATGCGATAAGCGGTTTTAAACTCTCGACCGACCCAGGAACGGACTAATGAAACCACCAAGTTATGACAAGAAGCACGCCCGTAAACTTGAAGCATAATTATCAGCCTGTGTCGGTAACACTGGACATCGCCGCAGATCAAACGAATGTTTGCATCTCCAACTTGATCAGCATCGGTTATGTGTCCGCAACGCAAAAGACGAGAGACTATCTGGAATGGAAAGGAGTAGCAAATGAGTCTGCATGAGCTACCCAACCTGATTAAAAGGGCAAAGGCGCATGAGGAAGCCACTCACCACTTGGCGAAGCGAATCGCCAGAAATATTGTCCATTCTCGGGAGATTAGCAATATTTCATTTCGGAGAGGGCCGATTACTTCAAGAATCTTGGAGGGCGCCTTGAGTTACGTAGAGCTGACGCCAATATTTATCGACCGCACAGAAATGGCGGCGCGTCAAGCCCGTGTGAAACGCACTATAGCACCATTTCTTGAAAAGGCTGAGCAACTTCTGGTTGGACCAGGGCTCAAAGGAACGGAGGGGTTGACAAGACTTCTAGGTGCGGCATATGCGTCTAATAGCTTGATCGAAAGAATCTCGACAAATTACCAAAAGCAGACCGGCAAGCCATTATGGTCGGTTGACCAATCAGCTTTCACCCGAGGTTTGCGTTTGATTTTCGATGCCAATGAAGTTGAGAAACTTGAATCTGTCGTTGACGGCAAATTGAGCGAGTTGAATTTTGAAACGGAGGTACAGGAAGTCATCGCTCGTCTAGATCGAACATTAAATTTAAGAGTGGAGGATTTCCATGGCACAAATGTGAATCACATGGCGCGCCTTCGCGCGGCAACTGACCTGATATATCCGCCATCAACCCAAATGCTCGCTAGCGCTAGTGTCACGGCAAGTGGAGGGACACCTCCACCACTCGGGACATCGGAAATAGTCCGCGCGTCCGATCTGGGCGGCTCTGGTCCGCCTGATCAAGCTGAGTTGGTTCACCTTGGTGCGTCGGCACCGAAGCAGGTGAAACCGCACGACCTCTTTACCGTAAGATTTGTCGCATATATCGCCGCGGCGAAAGAGGAAGTTGAACGGTTGTTAAAAAATTTAAGTCCGGAATCCAGGCACATTTTTGACGTCCGGCGTTGTCGTTGGCCCGTCGACGCGTGGGTAACGGTAAGACTTGAGGCTCCATTTTTAAAATTGGATAACCCTGAGAAGAAGTTTCAATGGGATGGATGGCATCGCATTGAGGACTTTCTGGTAGAGGTACCAAATGATGCCTCCGAGGGTAAACGGGTATTGAGATTTTGGGCGCGCGTAGAAGGTTTTCCCGCTGAGTATGAATTCGCTGTCGATCTTGAGATTTCTGCAAAGACTTCAAAAAACGCTGCCCGAACAATACATCTTGATTCTGGAAAAGGTGCCTTCATCTCCTACTCCCACCAAGACCGCGCCTTGGTCATGGCGTGTCTTTCGGTGCTGAAAAGTGTGAGCGATCTTAGATTACATGTCGACCTCACCGAATTGTCCATGAATCAAAGTTGGAGACCCAACTTGGAGGAACTGATCAGGAATGCGGATTTTTTATATTTGTTTTGGTGTTGGCACGCGCGAAACTCAAAAGAGGTTGCCTGGGAGTTGAACATTGCGTTAAAGACAATAGGGAAAAAATCGATCAAGATCTGCCCACTGCAGAGCACCACAGAGGTTCCGCCACCCGAGGGATTCGAGGACATCCAGGTGGATAACGTCTACCTTCAACTCGGTGCTGCGCATCAGAAATCACCCAGTTGAATACGAGCGTGAAGTAGTCATGAGCGAATCAAAACCTAAATTATAGTTTCACTTCTCGTAAGCACTTGGACAACGTGCAGGTTCGAATAAGTTAGCCGCCTATGAGCGGCAGGTCCCCAAAGGACTTTTGGATTGAATAAGAGATAATAAGTTATTGTTGTTGCCCACGCTGTTCAGCGTACCGTCGTCGTA
>CAZASC010000130.1:1286-9290 GCA_964487695.1 uncultured Victivallales bacterium | reverse complement strand
GGGTCAGACCTGAATGACGCGATTGACTTCTTACAAATGACAGGTCAGTCACTCCGGAATCCGCAAATCATCGCGATACTGCAGATTCCGACAACCGGATGGATTCAAGTAGAGTCGCCTGGGGCTGACCTTTGCATTTGCACTCTGATATATGTTGATTTGCATTTTCATTGCAGCATAGTTCCCATCAGACGTGTGAAGATAAATCCCGAATTCCTTCCCACCTGAATCGCCTCCCCCAGCTTTCTCTTCAATCTGCACCTTCGGCTGATATCCACTCTCAGGCGCTTCGTACATCAATGTATCATTTACGTCGGCCAGAGTCACCCCTGCACCCTCGTCAGCATGAATTGTAATAGTGTACCCGGACAGCTGATTCGTGGGATCATTGCGCATAACGCTGACACCTACTTGAGACGACTCTATAACACTCCCTTTCAGGACTTTTAACCATACAACTTTATTATCCACGGTCAAAGCGGATGACATCACCCGAAGCGCATACATAGGATCAGGGTCTCTGAACTTCCATAAATGAAAGATGACAGGATTCGCGCTGTCAGGAAGATAGAAGTCAGATTGAAAGAAAGCGGCAAATTCAAAGTTTCTATTGATATATCCTGGCACCCTTCTGTAGCCTTTCTTATTAATATCAATACTTATGCTCTTGCCGTTGACTCCGACAAGACTGAATAAACCATTCGTGTCGCTTCGCATTTCTTTCTTACAGATACCATTTGCGTGAGAACCATCTATGCTTATTAAAGACATGGTTACGAAAGCATCCGCAACAGGATTATTCGATTGATCTACTACTCTTCCATAGAATTCAATCGGCATTTTTAGTTCAAAGGTGGCATCCGCCTTTTCCATTGCGTTCCACCATCGCCACATGCGAATCCCATCTTCAGTCTTAGGAGGAAAATCCTGGTACTTGTACATCTTTGGTTTCATTTTCCAAATGGCCACTGCGGGCAGACCGGCATATTCTGTAACGGTAGTAACCTGACGTTGCGATGTCTGAATATTAGTAGCCTGCGATTCTGCTGGGATCGCAGTTACGCCCAATTCTGGCGCATTCTTCTTGTGTCTGCACCAAAAACATACTGTCGTGACCAGAATGATCAAGACTACACCAAAATAGATTATTCGTTTCAACATGTTATTGGGGCTCAACAGTAGGTTTGACATCCAAATCCTCCATCAGCTTCCAGTAGAAAGGCATATCGTATTTGGTTACTACACCATTGTTCTCATGCGAATATAGATATTGGATGTCACGTTGGAACTGGCCCGAGTGGTCGTACCGTTCGCTCCCAAAGTCATAATCTGTATTAAGATTTAGAGATGGTTGCGCACTCGGTGGTTTAGGAACGCCATCCGCAGACTCGGCACCAAGTGGATACGTACGCGAACGAGCAACAAAAGAGACGCCTTCATAGCGATCGGCTACTGGACGACTACTGGGTGTTGTACTGAACTGACTACCAGCGGAAGATGAGAACCAATATTCTTCACCTTCTGCAATCGACATCGGTTTCCATGACTTCTGGCATGATACCCAATCACAAGGCCAAAGATTCTGGTTCAATATGTTTATATGCCCTGTCCTTAACCAGAAGTCCTGTGGGTTGTAATAATTGACCCAATTATTATGTATGTTGGATCGAATATCTTTCAAACTTGCGCGGTAACCAAACTCGCCTGTCACATCCGGAGTTGGTTTAGAGGATTCCGCATTCAGCAAATCCTGAACATAATTCCCTGCCAATGGGTCGCGACCATCTAAGGTTTGCGGAAAATAGCAGCTCAGCGACACTGCAGCTTCGAGCATCACATAATTGTCCACTTGCATGCCTCGGGTCAATGCATCGCCAACACACGCGTTGCCAAGACTGTGCCCCGCTATGCTCATTGTTGCGCCCGGCATTTGATCCTTCCCCTTTATATATTCAACGAATTGCTTAAGGCCGAATCCGCTATACCAAGACCGAAATTCCCCACACAAGAATGCATTTCCGCAATTAACCACATTCCACTGATCATCACTTTCTGTCAACGTCGTGCTCCATCGGTAAACAGCCAACCGCCCTCTATAGCCTTCCCACCACAAACGCTTATAGAATGAAGCCGTGTATGATTTGACCTCCGGCACTGTCAGATCGATTCCATGCACAAATACGATGCATTTGTTCTCCTCGTCATCAGCTTTTTCAAACGTCATCTGGGAATCTTCTTGTTCATCAAAACCGGACGCATACCCAAGGTTGCCATCAGGAATTGTTACTCCACCGTTCTGCGCAATGTATGGGAAGTTCGGCATTGCGCTCACGTTTACTTCATAGGGGAACGCGAAATTATTGTTTTTAGGATTTGAATGAGCACGCATATACAGCCGCTCAATATTCCGCAATTCCAAATGCACCGCTGAACCCTCGAAAACACTTGCAGTTCTATCTGAATTGAGCAGGACAGGAACGAGATTCCCTTTTCCTTCATCTACGCCCTCAAATATGAAATGGTTCGTAATATCCCCGCTGCTCCATCCGTTCCAAAATGTGCGATCAAAACAGAAATCAGCAGCCTCCAACCCCGGCAATATCTCCGTCAAGGATGAAACTGAGTCTCGCAAAGCGTTTTTAAAATCACCCGAAAGCTGACTCTGCGCAATGATGGGATCTTTGATATATTCCCAGCCTCCATCTCGTTCAAAGGCCTTGTATATCCGTATCCCTGGAGTATCTGCATTCTTCCACTTAAAACCAAGCACAAGCTCCCCAGATTGTAGTTTCTCCCTCAAGTTCCCACTAACCCTAAGATGCAATCTCGCAAAATCTTCCAAATCCCTCGGACTGTTTATCACTGAATCCGCAGAGTCCTCCATTCCTTGTTGCACCGGCACTGTTTCAGGATCTGAATCCTTCCAATGCCAACTCGTTGTCGCCACATCCTCATCGTCGTTGAGCCAAAATCGAAGTTTCTTATCTTCGAGATTGTCGAAGTCTATAGTGCCATCACGGTTGCCATCCACAGCCAAGTCCACTTTAAGAATGTATACGTCTATATTGGTGTTAACTGACGCGCAGTTCACTAGAACATGTCCGGGGTTCACCCCCGTGAAAACACCCAGCGTGTCAATATACGCAATGTTGGTTGAAACTGGTGCACCATTCGTATCGAACACTGACATTTCCCCAAGTATTCCACGCTTTTCAGTCTCTCCGCCCACTGTCCCGGATGCGGTGAATTGCGCGGACTCACCAACACGCAGATACACAGGATCGGAGCCATTGGGTCCGTTGAAATCGCTTGGCGACACTTGAAATCCCGTAGAATAATAAAAGGATTCGTTCAAAGGTACCACGCCGTTATTCGCAGCCACATAGCCTTGCGCAGAAATCATGTCTCGAATATGCCATGCGTCCCCATCTGTCGCCTCGTCCCGGGCATACTGGCGCACTTGATAACCGCCAACCTCGCTGCCTTTGTTTATCACCACTGTGGCAATAGGCCAGGTAAGATATTCACCACTGTCATCACTGTTTTGTTGGATAACAGTATACGGTTCCGTACTAACGAGTGTCGATCCGTTTAACGTCACTTGACACATCGATTGATTTCCTGGTGTTGAATAATCGACACGCTCGTTATCATAGTACGCATATACTTGGTACACGCCTGCTGTGATTGCATCTCCTCTCAATTCCCAGTCAACCTGATTACCCGATGTGCCTGTGGAAATTACATTTGTAGCGAAACTGGTAGGACCTACCACTGTTAGCGTGGCGGCGTCTGGACTTACACCGCCGTAAATCTGGAGAGTGCTTGCCGTCCACTGGAGGCTGAACTTCAATACATCGGCCTGGGCCGAGAATATTGTTGTGCCAATATTTGACCACTTGTTCTGGCCTGCAAGCCAGACGGAGACGCTGTTTGTTCCATATAGAAGTAAATCCGCGACCTCGAACTGCCGCGATGCCCCGCTGTCACCAGTCACCGGGACGTTGTCATATTCGCGCCGCGTTTCGTCCACCTTGTTTGACGATTCCAGGATCACGCATACATTGCTCGCCTGCGCGTCAGCGGAGGATGGATCGGCGAATTTTCCCCGTATCGTGACGTGCCGATCCGTCTTCGATGGCTGGATGAATTGCCACTGGATCGCGCCTTGAATTTCAGGACTCTTCGCCGGGTTGTAATCCTGGTTGTCGTCCGTGGCAGGATTGTATCCGGGCTTGTTGAAGCAAATCGTCACCGCTGCCTGATTTGTACGCCACGGCACATAGTTGGTCGCGACCAGCCTCACGGTAATGACATTCGTGCTAGGCACCGCGTTGGTACAACACGCCACCCAGGCATAATACATGCAACCATCCCCGACTGCGTTGGCGTTCACTTTCCCGGCAGCGTTCGAGCAAGTCACGGTCACTATTGCATTCGAACAGTCGGACTGCACTGTGACAGGAACATGCTGCTGCGTTACAACCGTTCCATTCGCGGGGCTGAGTATTGCGATGTCAGGTCCAGAGGCATCCATATTAATATAGAGCCACTTCTGCGAGGCCAGACCATTCGTGGCAACAACTTCGATGTCTATCGAATGCGGACCATCGGCCAGCGATAACCGGTTTGTGAACGTGAAAGTAAACAAGCCGGACTGATGCGAATTCGTTACAACAACGGTATTGCTGCCGTATACGGTCACGGAGCGCAAATCGTTTGAGCTCGTTATTTTCCCAATAATCACCACCGGCGACGATGTCACAGCCGCGTTCGCATTCGGAGCAAGAATTGTGATTTTCGGACCCGCAATGGTTGGGAAACCATCCATGGAATCGCTGATCCCATCGCCGTCTGTGTCCCAATTCCTGGGACTTGTACCGGTGTTGGTGGGGCTGATATAGATGCCCGTTCCAGTTTCGACCCAATCGGGCAGACCATCGCCATCGGAATCCGGATCGGTCAGTGCAATGTCGGCGCCTTTAACGCTGTTGGTCATGCAGACTGGATTTCCGGGATATGTGCCCCAAGCTTCAGCTGTGTCATTGCTGAGGTTACCGTTCGAATCACACCACGCCTTGACCCAATAGCTTGTCTGATTAGGAATGTTTGTAATGGAATATGCTCCGCAGTTTGTAAGGATCGTGCCGAAGCGCGTTGACCAGCTGTTGGTAGCCGTGACGGCTATCACGCGTATCGAACCGGTCTGGCCGCCGCTGTAACTGATCGTCCCCGAAATGCTGCGCGCCGGCAGCGTCCTGAACTCCTTCGATGGCGCGGCCCAACTGCCTCCAGCTGAATTCGACGCATAGTACCGATAATAATAAGCGCTAATGAAATCCAGCCCATCCACCTTATTGCTGAGCGCGCCGACAGCCTTTTCGCCAAGCTCGACAACGTTGGCCCATTTGTCTCCGTTTGATCCAGCGTTAGTCGCTCCCCAATATACATAGACAGTCGTCGGCACTCCGCCCGTCGAAGTAAGGTTTCCGTTCAGCCATGCATTGGTCGAGGTGATCCGGGTCGCACCAGCTCCATTGTCTATGGCAGGCGGAGCGGCCAATGTCGTGAAATTCGTTGAGGAAGGCGCCCAGCACTGGCCAGCCGAGTTTGAGGCATAGTATCGGTAATGATAATTCATCATATCGTTCAGACCGTTCACGGACTTGCTCACCGCGCCCTCATCTTTCACGCCGATATTACTAGTTTTACTCCAACCCGCCTTATTGGTCCCGCCATCCGTGGCACCCCAGTATACATACACGGTCGTCGCAACTCCACCTGTTGAAGTGACGTTTCCGTTCAGAGTGGCCGCATTTGTCTTTATGTACGTAGCTCCAGCATTTTCGACAGCGGGCGCAGCGGCCAAGGTTGTGAAGTTGCTCGTCCCTGCAGCCCATGACCGGCCAGCGACATTGCTTGCGCAACAACGGTAGTAATATTTTATATTCGGACTGAGATTTGCCGCCGCGCTCAAAAAGTAGCCTGTTGACAGAATGCCCAGATTATTCGCGTTGCCCCATTTGTCCACATTTGTTCCGCCATTGATTGCTCCCCAATAGACGAAGACAGTCGTCGGAGCGCCGCCAGTAAAAGTGAGGCTGCCGCACATCATGGCCGCATTTGTCTTTATGCCTGTCGATCCCGCAGTGGTTATCGCAGGCATCGCGGCCAAGGTTGTGAAATTGCTGGTTGCAGATGACCAGCATTGACCAGCCAAATTTGTGGCATAGTACCGGTAATAATAAGTCCGCATCAATCCAAGCCCACTCACCGTCTTGCTCACGATACCAGCGGTATTCACGCCGAGATTATTCGTGTTGCCCCAACCGACTTTATTTGCTCCGACATCCGCTAACCCCCAGAACACGCACACCGTCGTAGCAACTCCACCGGTCGAAACAAGACTTCCATTAAGCGTTGCCGAATTGGTCGTTATTCCGGTCACCCCGGCATTTTCGATCGCGGGAACGGAAATAAGCGTCGTGAAGTTACTTGTCCCGGTCGCCCAGCACTGCCCGGCGATATTACTGGCGCAGCAGCGATAGTAATACCTGGTGTTGGGGCTCATATTTGGCGTCAGATTCGAGAATGTCCCGGTTGATAAGATTCCCAGATTGTTCGCGTTCTGCCATTTGGCTTTGTTTGTCACACCATCAGCGCCGCCCCAATACTCAAACACGGTGGTGGGCGCACCGCCTGTCGTTGTGAGATTGCCGTTCAGCCAGGCATTGGTTGCGGTGATCCCGCTTGCGCCCGAACCGTTGTCCACCACGGGCAGTGCCGCTTTCGTCGTGAAGTTGCTGGTGCCTGCAGCCCAACCGTCACCGTCGGCATTCGTGGCGTAGCAACGATAATAATACTGGACGTTCGGCCCCAGATTTGCAGCCTGGTTCGAGAACGAGCCGGCAGGCCGAAAGCCGAGATTGTTCGTGTTGCCCCAAGCAGCTTGAACCGTTCCGCCGTCGCTTAATCCCCAGTAGATGGTAACAGTGGCAGGCGCTTTGCCAGTTGAAGTGAGTGTCCCGTTAAGCCAGGCGTTGCTCGTGGTTATCCGGCTGGCACCAACACTGTTATTGATCGTAGGTAATTGCGCCAACGTGGTAAAGCTCGTCGTGGAAGATGCCCAGCATTGGCCCATCGAATTTGTCGCGTAAAATCGGTAGTAATAAGTTTTCGTCAACCCGAGTCCGCTCACCGCCTTGCTCACCACACCAGCGGCATGCACGCCAAGATTATTCGTGTTGCCCCAACCTGCTTTATTGGCCCCGGCGTCAGTCGAACCCCAGAACACGCACACCGTCGTCGCTACACCACCCGTTGATGCAAGGGTTGCGTTCAAAGTGGCTGAATTGGTTGTCATGCCGGTAGCTGCGGCATTTTCGATCGCCGGCACGGATAGGCGCGTAATGAAATTACTCTTCCCGGCAGACCAAGACTGGCCCGCAACATTACTCGCGCAACAACGGTAATAATATTTTACATTCGCGGCGAGGTTCGCCGCCACGCGGGAAAACAAGCCTGTTGAGAGAATCCCAAGATTACTCGCGTTGCTCCATGCTTCGCTGTTCGTTCCTCCGTTGGTTGCGCCCCAATAGACGAAGACAGTTGTCGGCGCGCCACCCGTCGAAGTAAGCCTTCCGTTGAGCAGAGCGTTGGTTGCGGTTATCAGAGTCGCACCGATGCCGTCGTCTATCGCGGGCAACTGCGCCAATGTCGTAAAGTTCGTCGTAGACGATGCCCAGCTCTGACCTGCCGAATTTGTCGCATAGTACCGGTAGTAATAAGTCCGCATCAATCCAAGCCCACTCACCGCCTTGCTCACCGCGCCAGTGGCTTTCACGCCAAAATTATTCGTATTGTTCCAACCTGCTTTAGTGGTACCGCCGTCAGTTGCGCCCCAGAACAAGAACACCGTCGTGGCAACGCCACCCGTTGACGCAAGACTTCCGTTCAAAGTGGCCGCATTGGTAGTCATGCCGGTCGCGGCGGCATTCTCTATCC
>CAZASC010000130.1:0-1186 GCA_964487695.1 uncultured Victivallales bacterium | reverse complement strand
GCGTTTGTGGTGAACCACTTCAACTGGCCTTGCACTGCAAGCGTGTAATCGTTGGTGGCGTTCACATGGGCAATGACATGGCGATTTGTCCACCATGCGGGATAGCTGCCCGCAAAGCAGGAAACTGACGATATATTGGCAAATAACACCGCAAGAAGCAGGATTCCAGCGAATCGTTGCCATACGTCGTTGACGTGTTTTCCAATGCTCTTCATCGTTCCCTGTTCTTTGACTTGGCGTTCGTTTTACTGGGGAGGCATGTTCGTGTAGCTGCCCATCGAGATGTCCCCGCCGGGCATGCCCACTGTCGGTCCACCCAGCAATCTGATGCCATTTTTAGCGAAGACGGAAAATTGCCGATTGGTCGTCGAAGGGAAACATGTGCTGTCCGACCAGACATAGGTATTATCATTCATAGCTTCTGCGCCACTGCCGGCTGAGTGGGAATCCACGCCCGCCGCCATTGTCATGTAACCCTCCGCGTGACTGTGCGACGCTTCAGCCCATGTGCCAAATCCCTCGGCATGCGCACTGTCGCTGTCTGCGGAGGCGTAATATCCTTCAGCATGCGCATTCGCTGCATTCGCCTCCGTAGCGTAACCTTCAGCCACAGACCCCCTGTACAGCGCGCGACCTGTTCCCACGGCAAGCCCTCCATTGAACAGTCCATTCCCGGTGACGTGCAGCATCTGAGCCGGCGCGTTCGTACCCAAACCGAGTTTTCCATCATGTGTCAGTACGCCGACAACCGCACTGGACCACACGCTCCAGAATGCGAGATCGCTTGTCGTATTGGTCTTTCCCCATGTGATATACGCTGGACACAGGGAACCGTAAGGCACCAGCCTCAGCTCAGCATAACCGACCGGCGCTTCCACTTCCACCGAGGCCCAATTTGTCCCTTTGATGTGAAGTTCTTCGCCTGCCGCTGGAGTTGTGGTGCCAATCCCGACCTGACCGGCAAAGGCGTTCGTGGATGCGGTGCCGGTCTGACTAAGCGGGCCGGTGACAGTGAGAGTGTCTGTAGTCATACCTTTCGCCGCGCCTGAGCCTGACGCGGCAAGAATGAGAACCGACAACGAACATATGATTAATCGTTCTTTCATTTTTATCCCTTCTTATGGAGACACAATTGTCACATTTCCGTAGATCAACACTTGAAGTCCACGCCCGCTGAGATCCACAG
>CAZASC010000129.1:0-9323 GCA_964487695.1 uncultured Victivallales bacterium | reverse complement strand
TGTGACCGAGCTGGGTAGCAAGCGTACCACACCTCGCAGCACCATTCAAGGATTTCGCACGTCTTCTCTACTTCCTTGATTCCATCTCCTGCTTCTTCCATATTACCGCCAATGATCATGCCCATAGAAAAACCGCAGCCGAACTACCCTGAATGGGATCCCAACGACAAAGCCGGGTTACTCAAGATATTCGGTACATTTCTTCATCAGATGGCCAAGGATGTTTTTCTGGAAGATAAAGGTGTATACCTCCAATGATAATTAGAAGAAGATTCCGAAGGAGATGCCGCCGGATAGCAGAACTGTTCCTGCTTTGCCTTGGTTTTGTGTTTCTGCCTCTACTTCCAAGAAGGATGGTTGTTTGGATGGCAACGTGGCTCGGCAGTGCAGTATTCAGATGTTCCGGGAAACTTCGCAAAATAGCCATCGCCAATCTTGATGTCGCATTTGGAGAAACGCTCTCCCAGGCGAACAAGAAGAGAATTGCCGAGGAATCATTTAGAACCTTTGCCCTCGTGCTTATCGACCTATTCTGGTTCGCTCTGTTTGTTAGAAGGAGGATTGCCGCTAATCTCAAGTTCGATCCGTCCTTCGACCACTATTTCAATACAAGTCCCGCCATTGTTGTGGCTGGGCATATTGGAAATTGGGAACTCATTGCACAAGCTGTGGCAATCCACGGTGCGCCCACGGTGAGCGTGGTGGCTCCACTCGATAATCCATATGTGGAATGGCTGCTTAACTATCTCCGAACGCAATCCGGGCAAAAAGTGGTGTTCAAGGATGGAGCTGTCAAGATGCTCCTGAAAACTCTCTACGACGGAGGAAGAGTGGGGTTGCTTATTGATCAGAACACACTTCCCGAGGACGGGGGAGAGTTCGTTGACATGTTTGGGTTGCCTGTGCCGATGTCGAAAGCCGCCGCAATCCTATCCGAGAGAACGAAAGCGACAATTGTGCTTATATACTGCGTACAGGATGGGCATGGCAAGTACACCGCCTATGCCCATCCGGTTGAACCGTCAGGCAGGACAATGACACAGACTATAGCTGCGGCAATGGAGGATGTTGTAAGAAATCACCCAGGACAGTGGCTCTGGATGTACAAACGATGGAAGTATATTCCGTCCGGGCATTCAGGTTCGGGTTATCCGTTCTATACTCGAAGAGCCGCCGCTCATATTGTTGTTCAAGGCAAGGATGTTTAACAATCACGGAGACAGCGAAAGAATTATCCCCGCTACGAGCCAAAATGGCAGGGGTTGAGCGTAAAGAATATATCAGATTACATCCCGAAAGGGCGGTATTTGAGCCGGGACATGGCTAAACTGTTACAAAAATGTCCCGCAATTAAAAATGCCATTGACTGCCACATTGTGGTGGACATACAATCTCGAAAAGAAAGTGGTCATAACGGATCCATGAGGGATCATCGAGTGATCAGGAGACATCAAAACATGACGAACAAGAAACTTGATCCGACTGTTCTTGCAGACTGGCAGATCGCAGAAGCATCCGAAGCCAACATGAAACCGTTCATGCAACTGGGCGAGGAATTTGGCTTGAAAGAGGATGAACTGATTCCCATGGGGCACGGATTCGGGAAAATTGATTTTGGCCGCGTCATGGACCGTTTGAAGGATGCCCCTCAGGGTAATTACGTAAACGTTACCGCCATTACCCCTACCCCGCTCGGAGAAGGCAAGACCACAACTACAATGGGACTGGTTCAAGGTCTCGGAAAAATCGGCAAATGTGTGGCAGGTGCCATCCGCCAGCCAAGCGGCGGTCCGACATTCAACATCAAAGGCTCGGCTGCAGGCGGCGGACTGGCCCAATGCGTTCCTTTGACGCCATTCTCCATCCGGCTCACCGGCGACATAGATTGCGTCACCAACGCCCACAACCTCGCAATGGTGGCGCTCACCTCGCGTATGCAGCACGAACGAAACTACGACGATGCAGCCATGGCAAAACGAAAGCTGAGGCGGCTCGACATCGATCCGGAGCGCGTACAGATGAAGTGGGCAATGGATTTCTGCGCCCAGGCACTGCGCAACATCTCGATCGGCAAAGGCGGCAAGCTGGACGGGTTCCCGATGGAATCCGGATTCCAGATTTCCGTATCCAGCGAGGTCATGGCGATACTCGCCGTGGCAAAGGACCTTAAGGATCTTCGCCAGCGCATGGCGCGAATTGTCGTGGCGTTGGACAAGAAGGGCAACGAAGTCACGACGGCCGATCTGAAAGTTGACGGCGCCATGACCGCATGGATGGTTGACGCGATCAAGCCCAATCTGCTGCAAACGATCGAAGGTCAACCCGTGCTCGTGCATGCCGGCCCGTTTGCCAACATCGCCATCGGCCAGAACTCCATCACCGCCGATAGAATTGGCCTGGCACTTTCCGATTATCTCGTTACAGAAAGCGGTTTCGGCGCCGATATCGGCTACGAGAAGTTCTGGAATCTCAAATGCCGGTTCTCCGGCCTGAAACCCAATGCTGTCGTGATCGTCGCCACAGTCAGGGCATTGAAAATGCACGGTGGCGGCCCTGCCGTCAAACCTGGAATCCCACTCGATGATGTCTATAAGAAGGAGAACCTTAAACTTGTGGAAGCAGGTTGCCAGAACCTGATTGCCCACATTGAAACCGTGAAGAAAAGCGGCGTCAAGCCAGTGGTATGCATCAACAGTTTCCATACGGATACCAAGAGCGAGGTCGCGGCCATCCGCAAAGTGGCCGAGGCTAACGGCGCGCTGTGCGCCCTCTCGGAACATTGGCTCAAAGGTGGCGAAGGCGCCATCGAGCTGGCCGAAGCCGTGGTGACCGCCTGCAAGGAGAAGAACAACTTCAAGTTTCTTTATGAACTGGAGACTCCTCTGCGCAAGCGCATCGAGCTGATAGCAAAAGAAGTCTACGGCGCAGACGGAGTTACTTACTCGGAAACGGCACTGGAGAAAATCAAGCGATACGAGAGCGATCCTGAGACAAGCAAGCTCGGCACATGCATGGTCAAGACCCATCTCAGCCTGTCGCACGATCCGGAGCTCAAAGGCCGACCCAAAGGCTGGACACTGCCCATCAGCGACGTTCTCGTATACAGAGGAGCCGGCTGGGTCGTCCCAGTGGCTGGCGCGATCAAACTGATGCCGGGTACGGCCTCGGATCCCGCTTATTGCCGCGTTGATGTGGATGTCGAGACAGGAAAAGTCAAAGGGCTCTTCTAAGCTCCGACGCCTGCATAGCACGAACAAAAAGAAGACTCTCGCAAAGCCGCAAAGTTCACTTTAATGACTGGCCGGAATATTCATGGAAATAGCCGAGGCAACGCTCAGTATGTCCCAACCCAGCGTGCCCTGGCTGGAGTCATCGCATCCGCTCTATCGCTGCGTTCTGCTAGTACTTCAAGGCATAAGGGAATCGGCATAAGTTTCAATGGACTGTTGAGTGAGCGAGCGCTGGTCAATGCGTTTGTGCTGGCAGGGTGAAACAAATCGTCGAGCCTCTATTCCACCCAAATTCATGCCAGTTCGTTTCCTTCATCTGAATATCGAAATGGTTGGCAGCTTTTTGAATGTTGGCAAACGCGAGATCCCGTTCGGAATCAGTGACTTCCTTGACCTGATTGAACCTCGCCATCGCATCGCGAACATGTGTTGCATCGGTCATCGGCTCTTTGCGTGTGCGGGGAAATGCGAATGCGGTCATTGGCAGCGAATCTTTCACCGCCGTGGAAAGGCGGCCATCGATTGCAAAGCCATGAGGTTTCCAAGTTGGTTCTGGCATATCTTCACCATTATGTTTATGAGAGAGTGGCGAGCGCCTCTTTGCTAAAACCAATCAGTTCGGAGGAACGCCCTTCGCGAATCTTCCGCGCCCACCCTGCATCGGCGAGCAGGGCACGGCCTACTGCCGCCAAATCAAAGTCTCCCCGTTCGAAACGTCGAAGCAGTTCATCCAAAGAACTGGGCGTCGATACTTCGCCCTTGAAGGCGGCCAGAAAATCCCCTGAAAGCCCAATTGAACCCACCGTGATGGCCAGTTTGCCGGTCAGTTTCTTAGCCCACCCGGCAAAATTCAAATCCGAGCCGGTGAACTCGGTCTCCCAGAAGCGGCGCTGCGAACAATGAAAGATGTCAACCCCCGCTTCCGCCAATGGAACGAGCCAGCTCGCCATCTCTTGGGGCGTGGTCGCAAGTTTCGCAGCGAAATCCTGAAGCTTCCATTGCGAGATACGCAAACTGATTGGAAAAGCCGGGCCGACGGCTGTGCGAACGGCGCGAATCAGTTCCGCGGCGAATCGGGAGCGCTCCGCCAGGCTCTGGCCACCGTAACGGTCGGTGCGCTGATTGGTGGGATGCCAGAAGAACTGGTCAATCAAATACCCATGCGCTCCATGAATCTCGACCGCGTCAAATCCCAACGCTTTGGCAGCAGCTGCTGCTTGCGCGAACGCCCCGATCGTTTCGGCAATATCGTGTTCCGTCATCGCTACGCCCCCGATTTTTCCGGGTGCGACACAGCCTGACGGACCTTCAAAAGGGGCCGCTGGCAGCCAGTCGGAATCCTTGGGAGCCACCACGCCCATATGCCAGAGTTGCGGGGCCATGACGCCACCGACGGCATGTACCTTGTCAATCACAGTTTTCCATCCCCGGAGCGGTTGCTCGCCATAAAAATGGGGGATATTCGGATCATTAGAAGATGCCGGGCGATTGACCACCGTGCCTTCTGACACAATCAAACCGACTTCCCCTTCGGCGCGGCGCACGTAATAGTCCGCCACATTCAAAGCCGGTACTCCGCCGGGAGAGAATGAGCGCGTCATGGGAGCCATGACAATCCGGTTCTTGAGTTCAAGCGACTTCAATCGCAATGGCTGAAATAGTTGGGAAGCAGTCATGTTCACCTAATACCTCCGTCAAAGCGGCGACGCTCACCGGCTCGTCATTTCCGGACCAGCTTTACCGCAACCTGTGCCACATGGTGGCCCTGAAACTGCGCGATGGCCAGTTCTAGGTCTATTCCCGCCACCTTCAATGTTCGCTCAACTTACCGAGGGTGTGCTCAATCAATCGCTTTAACTTGTGCGCTGCACCATCAATCGCTTCGTCAAGGGTCGCCGCCTCTTCTGTGACTGCAATCGGTTGGTGCTTTTCAAGGCGCGCTTCCATAATGCAACGTCTGTCAGTGTTTCCGCCCTTCTTTCCATTCTCATCGCTGACATGTACCTCTATGCGGGTAATATGCTCTGCGAGGTGACCTAATGTGCTCTCCACCAAGGATTCGATCTGCTCGATCATCGCTTCGCGACCCTGGATGTTGTGATCTGTGTTGACTTGGATTTTCATAATTCAGCTCCTGCTTTACCGATATCAGTCTCACGCACAAAGTCGATGAAACCGCAGTCGATGTCGCTGTGAACCAGTTTGACAGCGTCATCCCACGTCTACCATCCGGGAAACGATACGCGACGGGGTGATGCTCTGCTATGGGGTGTAACCCTACCGTGGATGTGAGAACCTCACGTTCTTAACCGTATGGCGCAAACGTGATGTGTGCTCGGCTATTTAAGGGTTGCGCAAGAAGCGTAATTCGGCGCGCAGGCGCTCCACCTCTTCGAGTAGATCGAACATGGTTCTAAGCCAGGCTAAATCGGAGGCCTGAACGGTGCGCAAACGCTCGATTCGCCGCACGGTGTAAATTGCCTCTTCCGTGAATTCCATCACCCCATACGGTGGTTGAACGACAGGTCTTACAAGGCCGGCGCGGCAATAGATCAATATGGAACGGCGGGGAACACCCGCGAGACGAGCAGCAGCATCGAGGCTGTAGAAAACGTTTGGCTTCGGCTGAAAAACCTCAATGGAAAGACAGGCTGGCCTGTCAGGAACATGTTGTTTCTTCATGCGTGTGTCCTCGGATTGAATGTGGATTTTGCGGCCAATTGTCCCCAGAGAATCTCTTGTTCCGGCGTAAGATTTGCTGGAACTTGGATGGATACAATCGCATACAGGTCGCCCGACGTTCCATCGCCCGTGGGCAATCCCTTCCCGCGCAAGCGGAATTGTCGCTCAGCGGTTGTGCCCGCCGGGATCTTCAAGGCCACCATGCCATTGAGAGTCGGGATGTGGACGCTGGCACCGAGCACTGCTTCCCATGGCGCCAAATCCAAATCGCAGTAAAGGTCCGCATTCCGCACGCGGAACTCGGGGTGTTTGGCGAACTTAACACGCAAGTAGAGGTGACCTGACTCGCCCCCGCCAAGGCCATCATGCCCTTTGCCCGCGAGGCGGATCAACTGCGCTTCCCGCACGCCGGGCGGGATTCTCACCCGCAAGGTCTGGAAGGTGGATTGCCCCGTGCGCGGATCAGTACGCTGCAGTTTGATCGTGCGTGTAGAGCCATGCAAGATCTCCTCAAGCGTCACCAGGATGTCACCCTCGATGTCCTGGCCGTGTTGCGCAGCGGCGTAGCCCCCCTCCCCTCTGTCCTCCCAGGCTTGTCCGAAGCCACCGGACGGGCGACCGCTGCTGCCAAAGAACTGCTCGAAGAAATCGCTGAAGCCCGTGCCGTCGAAATGGAATTCGGATCTTTCTTCGGGCGCGCCTCCAAAGCCACCAGGGCCACGACGCTGTTGCCGGGCCTCCCGTTCAGGATGGTTCCAGTTCGCGCCCAACTCGTCGTATTTTCGCCGTTTCTCCGGGTCGCTGAGGACTTCATTGGCCTCGTTGATCTCCTTGAACCTTTGTTCTGCAGTGGTCTTATCCTTGGCGACATCGGGGTGATACTTGCGCGCTAAACTGCGGAAAGCTTTCTTGATTTCCGCGTCGCTTGCCTCACGGGCTACCCCGAGAACTTCGTAGTAGTCTTTGAATTCAACTGGCATGGCTACCTACTGGGAAATAGCTCAGATCATTCACAATGACCATGGCCGGCCGAAAGACTCTTTCCCCGCAACAGTATCCGCGTCGGGTAACTTCAAGGACGGAATGATCGGGCTTGTCTGGGTCGTTCCGTACGGAAATGGCCTCGTGTCTGTCGGGATCGAACTGTTGGCCAACGTCTTCTACTGCCTCTATGCCGTGGCGGCGGAGCAACTGGCCCAACTGTTCTAGTGTCATCGTCACACCTTGACGGAATGGTGCGGAGGCACCGGATTGGTCGAAAGCCAAAGCGCGTTCGAGATTGTCGATCGCAGGCAGCAAGTCGGCAATGACGGCCTCTTTTCCCGCTGCGTCCTGTCGCTCGGAATCGCGCCGAGTGCGCTTCCTGAAGTTATCGAAGTCGGCGGCGAGGCGCAGGTAAGCGTCCTCTTGTGCGGTCAACTCCTTCTGGAACATGGGTGCGTCAGCCGACGCGGAGGTAGCGACTGAAGCGGCCACCTTTTGCGAGTCGGCATTAGGGGCTGGCTGCTGGGGACCCACGGGGTGTCCATCGCGAGACTTTGGGTGAAGACCGTTCGTCTTAGTGTGTGGACTCATGCGATTGCCTCGACTATTTCTCTTGTAAGTCGAACAACGGCTGGCGCCTCGACCGCGCCCAGACAAACAAGATGGAACCGAGTTGGAGTATTCATAACGTTTCGTGCTCAGAATTGAAATGACGGTCGTCTTTCAAAATGACAGTCGTCTGCGGAAACGGAATACCGATTCCTTCCATGGCAAAACGTTTCGTGGCCTGTTCGAACAAATCGCATCGGAACGCGGCAGCGGTTAAAGCATTCGCGCACCACACATCGAGTGTGAGCACGAGGCCTGAATTGCCCAACTGCGTGAGCGGGCACCCGCACACCTCCTCGGCTTTTGGATGTTTGCCGGCCAGTTCGAGCAGAATGGCGCGAGCTTTGCCGATGTCCGAATCATAACTGATGCCGATCGGTACTGAGCAAATCACGCGCGGGTCGTCCCCAGTCAGGTTGATTGTCGTCTGGTTGGCCATGACACTGTTGGGAACCACCACTCGGCGATTGTCATCCGTCTTCAGCAAGGTGTAACCGAGGGTGAGTCCTTCCACCGTTCCGGTTTCCAGTCCGGTCGGCGCAGTCACCTGCAACCTGTCGCCCAGTTTGAATGGCCGATAGAGCAACAGAGAGATTCCGGCGACCAAATTGCTGAGTGTGTTCTGCGCCGCAAGACCGACAATTACCGAGATTATGCTGATACTCGTCAGCGACGGCGTGCCCAGACCGGACAGCGCCGGGACGATGTGCGCGTAGCAGATAAATGCGAAAATATAGACACAGTATCGGACCAATTTTGCCACGAATCTGACAGCCATGAGATCGAAATGGTCGTGCTTATCCTGCGCAATCGCCCTTAGGACCGCCAAGCGTAACATTCGCCCAACGAGCCACGCAAAGAACGCGAAAACAATGGCATAAAGGCCGGCCCCTTGCAGGGTGGCCGGATCGGCAAATCCCCCGCTTTGGAAATGATCGAAGATGCTCATAATCTCCTTACCCCACAGAAATGCCGATAATTCGACCGATTATAGCGGTGACTGCCATCGCGAGGGCGCCTCCGAGGGTAACGCGCAACGCTGCACGACAGAGCGGCGCGCCACCTAAATAACCGCCAAACGCACCAAGCGACGCGAGACTCGCAAGAGAGCATGCTGCGATCACCGGGATGCGCAGAGACGCTGGAGCAGAGAGAAGAGCTGCAATTGGAACCACGGCGAAGAACGCAAAGCTTGCTGCGGATATCCACGCCGCTTGCAGCGGACGCGACAGGGCCGACTGGTCGATGCCGAGTTCATCACGCATGTGTGCTCCTACCCGATCGCGCGCTGAGTTGCTCCGCGACTTTCATCGCGAGATCCTTGTCGAGACCCCGTTTTACATAGATCATTGCGAGTTCCTGCAATTCTGCTTGCGGCTTTGCCGTAAGCTCGCGCTTTTCAAGTCCGATGTCAGCCTGTTCCGCGTCGCGTTGCGAGCTGACCGAAACATATTCGCCTACCGCCATGGACATCGCTCCTGAAACGAGGCCCGCAACGCCTGCGACCAGGATCGTTTCCCTGGGTGACGCCGCCGCCGCGACACCGATCATGAGACTCGCAGTCGATACGATCGCATCGTCCGATCCGAGCACTGCAGCGCGCAACCAACCTGTGCGCCCGCTTCGGTGCGCTTCGACTCTAGCTGTTGTGATCACATCGTGAACATAGCTCGAATGACGGAATGGGCGCTATGGGGTGTAACCCTACTCGACCGCCGCCTCGGCTACACACTCGATGTTCCCCACCTGAACCCACGCCATAGCGCATGCGCGTCAACCTAATGGCCGGGCTTCTTTCTGAATGTGCGGAGAGCCCGC
>CAZASC010000128.1:0-9404 GCA_964487695.1 uncultured Victivallales bacterium | reverse complement strand
TTCATCACGGAGATGTTCGTGATTTCAAGTTTCCTTCGGGATCGTTCTCGCACATTATTCACGCCGCAGCCGAGTTCAATATCTCATTAAGTGAACACGACCCCTTAAGAATGCTGGACATGATTGTCGAGGGAACTCGGCGAACGCTGGATTTTGCCGTGGCATGCGGTGCAAAGAAGTTTCTCCTGACAAGTTCCGGTGCCGTGTATGGCAAACAGCCGCCGGATATGACGTACATTCCAGAGGACTATGCCGGCGGACCTGATCAGTTCAATCCAGCGTCTTCCTATGGCGAAGGCAAACGCATTGCGGAACTGCTCTGTGCGCTATACTACCGGCAACACGGTATCGAAACCAAAATCGCACGCGGTTTCGCGTTTGTCGGTCCGTACCTGCCGCTCAATGTTCATCTCGCTATCGGTAATTTCATCCGCGATGCGCTTGCAGGTGGCCCGATTCTAGTCAAAGGCGATGGCGCACCGTACCGGTCGTACCTGTATGCCGCCGACCTGGCGATCTGGCTTTGGACAATTCTATTTCGCGGGAAAGCAAGCCATCCTTACAACGTCGGTTCGGATGTTGCGATAACGATTGCCGATCTTGCGCGCGAGACGGCCAAATTGACAACGCCGCCATCCGAAGTGAGGATTGCAAGACTGCCGGACCCGCTGGCTCCACCACTACGGTATGTTCCATCAATTACGCGGGCACGCCGTGAATTGGGTCTTGGTGAAGTCATCAATTTGCCGGAAGCGATTCGTCGCACTGCGGCCTGGTATCGCCTGTTAGGATACGAGCCTAGACAGAATGTACAGAATGAGGATGTATGAATAAAAAGCGCGGATGGACGCCGATGGGGAATGGATATTGTTTTATCTGCGTGAATCTGCGTTAATCGGCGGTTGCATGATCTTTTATTCTGTTAATTTTGTTAATTGTGTCAAAAGACAATAGGAATGGAGTTTTTGACGGAATGAACGGAATTTATAAAATATGGGGAAGGGGAAGTGTTTGACAAGAGCGGGGACAATTGCGATCAACCAAAAAAGGACTTGTTATGGCAGAACTCAAAATCGGCAGCACACTGGTCGGCGATGGCCATCCATGCTATGTCATCGGCGAGATAGGGATCAATCACAACGGCGATGTTGAGATTGCGAAGAAACTGATCGAAATGGCAGAAGCCGTCGGCTGCAACGCGGTCAAATTTCAAAAGCGAACTGTGGAGATCGTTTACACCGCTGAGGAGTTGGCCAAGCTGCGGGAGAACCCGTTTGGCACTACCAACGGTGATCTGAAACGGGGATTGGAGTTCAGCCGCGCGCAGTATGAGGAAATTGATCGTTATTGCAAAGAAGCAGAAATCGCCTGGTTTTCATCGTGTTGGGATGAAGGCTCGGTTGATTTCATCGAGCACTTCCATCCGCCGTGCTACAAGATTGCGTCGGCTTCGCTGACGGACGATAACTTGCTGCGCTACACGAGGAAGATGTCCGGCAAACGTCCACTGCTCCTCTCGACCGGCATGAGCACTTTGGAGCAGATTGATCATGCCGTGGACGTCCTCGGTAAGGAGAACCTGATCATCGTGCACGCGACCAGCACTTATCCATCAGTCGTCACCGAATTGAACATCAAGGCCATTCCCATGTTGCGTCAACGGTATGGCGTATTGGTAGGGTATTCAGGACACGAGAGCGGCGTCGTTTCAACAGCAGCGGCTGTGGTTCTGGGCGCGTGTGTGGTCGAGCGGCACATCACATTGGATCGTGCGATGTGGGGATCTGACCAGGCGGCTTCCCTTGGACCGGCCGGCATATCGAAATTGATCCAGCATATACGCAATTCCGTGGAGCCAGCCATGGGCGACGGCGTCAAACGCGTTTATCCCAGCGAATTGCCCATTCAAAAGAAGTTGCGACGGAAATGAGCAGGCCTAAAGTTCAGATCAAAGCTGTGGCATTTGACGTTGATGGCGTCTTGACCGACGGCACATTCTGCTGGGGCCCGGGCAAGGCCGAGTGGAAACGGTTTTCGTTTCGGGATGTCATGGGTATTTCTAGTGCGAGCAAGGCCGGCTTGGTCTTCGCGTTGATTTCCGGCGAGAAGAACGACTTGATCTCACGCTACGCCAGGAAGATGAACATCAAGATCGTTTATCAAGGCTGCAAAGACAAGGCGTCGGCCCTGCGGTCTTTCGCCGAATCGCAGGGGCTTGAGCTGGCCCAGGTATGTTTCATGGGAGACGATGTAAACGATCTTGCCGCACTGAAACTGGCGGGCTTGTCGGCAGCACCCGCTGACGCTCATAAGTCGGTACTGGCGGTGGCCAAGTTCATAGCCAAACGGCCCGGCGGCAACGGCGCGGTCCGTGAACTCTTGGACTTCTTAACGAAATGAAACTTTCCGACTATGTCATGGATTTTCTCGCTCAAAAGGGCGTGAAGCATGTGTTCATGCTGCCCGGTGGCGGTGCCATGCACTTGGACGATTCGCTCGGCCACAGCGCGGCGCTGAAATACACCTGTTTCCTCCATGAACAGGCGCTCGCCATCGCGGCGGAGGCGTATGGCCAATTCAGTAATTTTCCCGGCGTTGGTTTGGTGACCTCCGGGCCGGGCAGCACAAATGCCATAACAGGGGTGACGGCCGCCTATCAGGATTCCACGCCTTGCGTCTTCATTTCAGGGCAGGCAAAACGGTCGGATCTAAAGGGAAACTCCGGCGTTCGACAGATGGGTTCCCAGGAAGTTGATATCGTCGCCATGGTGTCGCCCGTCACGAAATATGCTGTCACCGTGCTGGAGCCGAACGAAATCCGATACCATCTTGAAAAAGCGTGGCATGAGGCGACCAGCGGGAGGATGGGACCAGTGTGGCTGGACATCCCGCTCGACGTTCAGGCTGCCCAGATTGTGCCAGAGAAACTGACGACCTTCTCGCCGCCTGTAGAGGCATCGGTTGATGATCTCCGGTTGGGGCAGCCAGTCTCGGAGATTGTCGCGCTGCTGAACGCCGCAAAGCGGCCCGTTATTCTGGCCGGTAACGGCGTCAAACTGGCCAGCGCGCAGGAATTGCTGTGTCGTTTTGCGGAAGCCAACCGGATCCCGATACTGCTTACTTGGAAGACCGTGGATTTTCTCGATTATGACCATCCGCTCAATTTCGGGAGTCCCGGCATAATGGGATGTCGCACAGCCAATTTCATCGTACAGAACAGCGACTTGCTGCTCGTAGTCGGAAGCCGTCTTGATCCCAGCCTTACAGCCTTCAATTCCGCCGGTTTTGGCAGAAACGCAAAGAAGGTCATGGTTGATGTTGATGCGGCGGAAATCCGGAAGATCGGACACATTGACATTCCTGTTGTTGCGGATGCAGGAAGATTTCTACAGACGCTCTGCACGCGGCAGACGGATATCCAGTCATCTGACCGTGGCGTATGGCTGGCCTATTGCCGCAGGCTCAAGGAACGGTATCCTGTGATGCTGGAGGAATATCTCGGATCGAATGACAACGTCAACCTGTATGTGTTTACCGACATGCTCTTCCGGCAATTGACAGCCGATGACGTCATCACGCCGGAGAGCTCTGGCGCGGCTGGCGAGGTCACCTATCAGGCCATGCGCGTCAAGAAAGGGCAGAAGATCAAGAATGCCGCCGCTCTCGGTTCCATGGGGTTTGGCCTGCCGTACGCCATCGGAGCATGCCTTGCTGCTGATCGTCGCCGTACCATCCTCATCAACGGAGATGGCGCGTTCCAACTCAACATCCAGGAGTTGCAAACGCTCGCACGGCTGAAACTTCCGGTCAAAATGTTCATCTTCGATAACAATGGCTACGGCAGCATCATGGCCACACAGCGCAATATGTTCAATGGTTTCTATGTTGGTTCAGAGCCCGGCAGCGGACTCACTCTTCCCGACCTCTGTGCGATTGCAAAGGCCTATGGCATCCGTTGCGAGCAGGCCTCCAATCATCAGGAACTCCCTGACGCCATCGCTCGCACGTTGAGCGGCAGCGACCCGGTGCTCTGCCGCATCCAGGTCACCCGGAACCACGTGACCGCGCCGAGAGTGCAAGCCATGAAAACGCCCGAAGGCAGCATGGTTTCGAAACCGCTCGAAGACATGTGGCCTTACCTGCCGCCGGAGGAGTTGGCGGCGAACATGATTGCGGACAAACAGGAACGATAATCATGAGCAGTCCGTCCACCGATAAGATGCGCGTCCATATTGCCGGCCTGCTTTCGCAAAAAAGGAACTACCGGCAAGAGGTGAAGGATCTGACTCAAAAATACCAATATGTCGTCGTGTACGGATGCGGTAAGATTCTCAACAGCATTGTTGATACATGGAACGAATACATTGGACGGCGAATAGATTATTCCTGCGATAGCGACACAGCCAAATGGGGGAAAGAGTTTTGTGGGGCGAAGTGTCTGTCGCCGGACCAACTGACCGCGATTAAGGACAAGTGCGCTGTGTTTGTCACAGTGGGAGATTTCCGGCCTGTATATGATTTTCTGATCGAACGCGGATTCCCATCCGTCAATTTGATTTACAAATACGATCTCGTCGCCTCCGAATTTCTGGCCCGGCACGACCAGGAAGAGATACTGGCCAAGCTATGTGAGACGTATGATCTCCTGGCGGACGAACAATCAAACCAGGTCTTCGATGCCATCGTCAACCGGGTGCTGGGGGACGGCGGCAATATTGACATCATGCTGGATGTCTGCGAGAAGAACCAGTACTTCCCGCCAGATATCATTACCTTGTCGGAACATGAACGGCTGGTGGACATCGGTGCCTTCAACGGCGACACAATCCGTGATTTTACCGCCAGGACGCAGGGTAGATTCGATCAGATCTTTGCATTTGAAGTGAATGCCACCAACTTCAAGGCGCTCCAGAAAGACGTCCAGCAAATGCCCGGGCGTGAGCGGGTGAAGATTTTCAACTCCGGCATCTGGGACAGTGAGCGCGACATCACCTACAGCATCGGCGAGTCGCAGAGCACCGTTGGGGCGGTCGGCGAGGGCAGGGGGCATGTGGTGCCGCTGGACGGTGTGCTGCGGAATGAGAAAGTCACCTTCATCAAGATGGATATTGAGGGGGCAGAGCCACAGGCGTTGCGGGGGGCTGCGAACATCATCCGCAATCAGCGGCCGAAATTAGCAATTTGCATTTATCATGATTTCGCACATTTGTGGGAAATCCCGCTCTATATCAAGAAACTGGTTCCGGAATATAAGATCCATTTACGGCATCATACCACTTTGGAATATGAAACCGTGTGTTACGCGACGATATGAATTGCGGTTCGGAGGACACCTATGACCATGTCTGAAAAGGAATTGGAACAAACTAGAAGGGAAAAGCTGATACGGGAGAAGCCGCAAGTCTTCGAGAAGATCAGAAAGATCGAGGAACGCTATAAACAGGGCATTGCGACTCCGATCATAGATATTGCTTACAATTATGCGTGTAATCTCAAGTGCCAACATTGCACAGCGTCGCGGTTCCAGAAAAGCGGACGCAAACTGACCCCTGCTGATCTGCGCAGGCTCAGCGATGAGGCGCACGAGCTTGGCCTTTGTCAATTCTGCATTTCCGGCGGCGAGCCGCTGATATTCAAGGACCTAGATGAAGTCATTAGTGCACTTCAGCCCGATAAGTTCCATCTAACCATGAGCACAAATGGCTATTTCATGACCCCTGAAATGGCGCGCCACTTGAAGGCGATTGGTTTGGACAAGGTCAAGATCAGTCTTGATGATTTTCACGACGCTAAAGGCGACGAGGCAACTCAGAAAGCTATTACTGCCATGCGCAATGCGAAAGAGGCAGGGTTGAGCGTTGTCGTTCAAACTGTTGTAACGCGGCAGAATTGCCAGTCCGAGAGCACACTGAAGAAGGCAAAGTTTGCCCAGGAAAATGGGTTTGCCTTTGACGTTCTCATTGCGCGTGCGACTGGCGCATGGGAAGGCAATCATGAAGTGCTGATCAACGAAGAAGATGCGGAATATCTAAGAAAAGCACATGAACAGTTTTCCTGTCTGCATCGCGATACGTTCCCCTGCTACGGCATGGATAGAGGATGCAACTGTGTGAAGGCATCGCTCCATTTGACCGCGCATGGTGACATCTTGCCCTGTGCGTGGATTCATATCTCAATTGGCAATATCTTTTCTGAAAGCCTCGCCGATATCATTAAGCGCGGGCAAAGCATCAAATGGTTCAAGGAACACAGCCGATTGTGCTTATCAGGCGAAGACCGGAATTTTATCAACAAATACATGGCCAAGTTTTATGGCAAACCATTGCCGCTTCACTGGTCAGAGGCTTTTGGTGAGGATGATTTTGTGAAATGATAAAGTACACTCAATTGAAGACAACCGACCGGCAGAATCTCATGGAGGTTCTGCCCCTTGAAAAGCCCTTTACAGTACTTATCGAGCCGTCAAGTTTGTGCAATTTCAAATGCATCCAGTGTTTTCAAAGCATTCGAAAGCCATCTTATTTCACCAAGCAACAGATGAATATGCCGCTGGCGCGTTTTCAGCGTGTGATCGAACAGCTGAAGACCTGGCGGGGATCGAAGATCAAGGTTCTCAAACTGAGCATGTACGGGGAACCCTTGGTTAATCCTAATTTTTGCAAAATGCTGGAACTCGCGAGGGAAGCTGATATCGCCGAACGGATTGAAACCACGACCAATGCTTCTTTATTGTCCCGAGCCATCGCCGAGAAGATGGTGCAGTGCCAGTTGGATTATGCGCGGATCTCGATATATGCCACTGATCAAGAGAAACACAAATCCATAACCGGATCAGGAATAGATATTTGCGACATCCATGAGAATCTGCGGATCTTGCATGAGGTCAAAGCGCAAAGGAGTTCAGAGAAGCCGTTCGTCAGTTGCAAGATGCTGGATGCTTATGGTCCCGAGAACGATCGGTTCGTGAAGATGTATGAGGACGTTGCCGATGAGGTGTTCATAGATAAACCTCATGGCTGGATCAAGGTGGATGGCGCCGACTTTATCAAGAGTTACTACAAGGATGAGGCAAATGGCGCCATTTCCGATCTCAAGAAGAACAGCACGCGGCGGATTGCCTGTCCAATGGCATTCACCACCATGGCGGTTCGCAGCAACGGCGCTGTTTCTCCCTGTTGCGTGGATTTCATTGGCGGTACGAATTTGGGTAATGTGGACAAATGCAGCTTGCAGCAGATATGGAACTCCGCCCCGTGGTACGAGTTTCAGAAGATGCAGCTTGAGAACAGGAAGCAGGAAAACTATTCCTGCGCCCGGTGCGACATCTACCTGAGCGACCACTACACGCGAGACAACATTGACGGTTTTCCGGTTGAGAATCTGCGCCACTGTGGTCAGTGTGTCAATTGATTGTCTTATAAGATCAGGAAGAACGGAATCAAAACCAGCAAAACAAAGCTAAGTCAATCAGGCCTTCTAAACCGCAGGGAGATATTTGATCTATCCATGGTCAGCCCGCGATTTGCCTACAGCAACCTTAAAGATAAACTGATTGGCAGGAAGCTGGTTCCATTTCCTCGTTTCCTGGTTCTGCATCTTACAAACAGTTGCAATATGTCGTGTGCCATGTGCTCCATTGCAGAGGCCAGAAGGGCGCATATCGAAGCCGGCACACGTCAAATGCCTATTAATCTCATAAGTAGATTGGCCGACGAATCATTCCACCATGGCGGATTGGTAAACCTTTATGGTGGAGAGCCGTTGTTATATCAGGATCTCGATGAGGCTTTGCGAATCATCGGCGAGCATCGTCTGTTGTCTTATCTTACAACGAATGGACTTCTCGTAGATGAAAAGGCGGAGTCTCTCGTGAAGAGAAGGCTCAATATTCTTCAGATTTCTTTGGATGGCTGGGACGAAGAATCTCAGTTCAAGCGAGGAAACGTGCCGGGGTCTTTCGACGCGATTGCCTCTGGGATTAAACATGTGCTGTCGCTAAGAGGCGCGGGTGCATTTCCTATTATTCGCATCGCAACTGTTGTCACCAGGAACAATTTCCACAGTTTGGATAAGATTCAAAGACTGATTCATCAATGGGGTGTAAGGGAGTGGGTGATCAATAACTATCAATTTGTTACGGATCAGGCCGTTGAAAGGCACGAATCTTTCAAGAATAAGACAGGTATTGGCGACTTTATTGCCGGAGACCGAACTGGCAATCAAGGTTATTTGTCCTCCGGAGAGATTGCCGGGCTAAAGGAGTCGCTTGCCCGTGTCTGGAGTGATCAGGCCCGTCTCGGAATGAGAATCTACTACAACAGGTCTTGCGATCTCGACGCCTATTATTCTCCAGCGTTCCCAACTTCAGATTCAAAGTGCAGTTTGCCGTTCAATCGTGTAGACATTCATGCTGATGGGAGCATCTTCCTTTGCATGGAAGGGTACAAAATAGGAGACTTGTCTCAAGAATCTCTCGGTCAGGCGTGGCATAGCGAACGGGCAGAATACTTCCGGAAGACGTACAGCACATGCGGAAGTTTTCCAATGTGTTTTCGTTGCTGCGGCATCTATGACACGATAGACTTTGCAGAAGCCGGGAGCACTGTGGGAGGATCAGCGGAATCAAAGGTTTAGAAACTGTATTGTGGTTGATTTTTCAGGATATGGAGCACGCTCATGGACGCCAGCAAAAAAAAGATAATTAGCATTGTGAGCGGTTGCTTAAACGAGGAAGGCAACCTGCAGGAGTTCTACGACCGCATCATCAAAGTGATGTCCGGCTTTGCCCAGTATTCTTACGAGATCATCATCGCTGACAACTGTTCGACGGACGGCAGCCGGGAGATTCTGCGGAGGATCGCGGCGGCGGACAGGAATTTTAAGGTGATCATGAACGCGAACAACTTCGGCCCCGTCCGGTCCGGGTACAATGCCTTCCTGCAGGCGTCCGGCGACGCGGTGGTTCTTATGTGCTGCGATTTACAGGATCCTCCGGAACTCATTGCGGATCTGCTTCACAAATGGCAGGGCGACTATCAAGTGGTCGTCGCTGTCAAAAGCAGCAAACAGGACAAATCCATGATGTCTAGGGTACGCCGTTTCTATTACTGGTTGCTGTCGAAATTCTCCGACACGGACCATGTCATTCAGAATTTCACGGGATTCGGACTCTATGATCGGAAGGTGATGAATGCGCTCACGTTGTACAAAGACCCGGTGCCATATTTTCGAGGGTTTATCAGTGAAATCGGATTCCGGCGGACAGAGGTTGAATTTATTCAGCCGCCACGCAAACATGGCCAGTCAAAACATTCTCTCTTCTCATTGTATGATGTGGCGATGACCGGGTTCGTCAATCACTCTAAGTTGCCGCTGCGGCTTGCGACGTTCTTCGGTTTCTGCCT
>CAZASC010000127.1:0-9421 GCA_964487695.1 uncultured Victivallales bacterium | reverse complement strand
CCATTGGCGGAGGTCATCGGCGAATACCTCAGTAGAGGCATTGTAGCGCCGTTCCTGTGGTGGCGCTATTGGGGCAGAACACTATAACCCCTTACGAGAGAATGTGTTCACGCGCAGAGCGCATTGGAACCATTCGACCTATTGCCGCGTTTACGGCTGTAAACGCAAAACTCTAACCGATTGAATATGCACATGTTAACAAAAGCGATCAATCGGTATACTTACAGCAACCCCACTGGGGATGACGTGTCAACCTCTATCCGCTGCGGAGCAGCGCTATCCTTGGGATAGGGTTTATTCTTGGAGTTTACTCTTCCTGCTTATGTGGCAGGGTCGCTTGTGCAACGCGCTCACGAGCCAATGCCACGGCACGATGCAATTGCGCCTGCAACATCTCCATATCGGGAATGTGCGCCAGATACTCTGCCACACGGATATTGGCTGCGCCAAGTTCCAACAATTCCACCTGTTCGGTGTCGGCCTGTGCGCACAGAATCAGCCCTATGGGAGGCTCTTCGCCCACCGTGCGATCATGTTTGTCCAGCCAGCGCAGATATAGCTCCATCTGGCCTTTGTGCGCAGGCTGGAACTTCTCCAGCTTCAGCTCCACCGCAACCAGTCGACGCAGGTGCCGATGATAGAAAAGTAAGTCCAGATAGAAGTCGTCTGCCCCAACCGTGATGCGTTTTTGCCGCGCCACAAAGGTAAACCCGGTACCTAATTCCAACAGAAAACGCTCCATCTCTCGCAGAATGGCGTCTTCCAGATCGCGCTCGCTGTAGCCGTGCTGCAACCCCAGAAAGTCGAGCATGTAGGGATCACGAAACACCAGGTCTGGCGTCATCTGACCACCCGCGCGGAGGTGGCTTATCTCAGCTTTCACCACGCTTTCCGGCTGTTTTGCGATGGCTGTTCGCAGGTACAACTGGCTGCCTATCCGTTCGCGCAAGGTACGTACGCTCCAACGCTCCACACGACAGAGTTCGGCATAATACTCCCGCTCCAGTGGCTGTTTCAGCGGCAGGATTTCGACAAAGTGGCTCCAACTCAATTCTTGCGACAGTGACGCAAGAATTGCCTCATCGGGAAAAGCCTCAGCGAATTTGACCATGCGGGTCAATGCGGATGCGGTGAAACCCTTCCCATAGTCGCGCACCAATTGCGCCGACAGTGTCGCAATGATCTGTGCTCCGTACTCCGCCCGGCCCTCTCGCAAAACCTCGTTGCGGATGCGCATGCCTACATGCCAATACAGCATTGTGAGTGTGCTATTGGCAGTCTGCGCTACACGTTGACGCGCTGACTCGATCAAGCCACGCAATTCCACGAGCAAGGCATCGGCCTGCTTCGATGAAGTGAGCTTCTCTATTGTCATCGTTTCCCCCAGCCCCGGCGCTGCTATTCTCAACGGTGCGTTCAATCAATGCCGAGCATGTTGAAGAATATTTTGTTCCGCATTTCTGCGTCGCGAAGCAGTTTTGTCCAGCTAATCACCTCCATGTAGAGGCTGATGTTACCGAACCATTTGAACCATCCTAGTCCATCGGGCATCGGAGTAAAGTCTTTGTCCTTATGAAGCCAGTCTTTGACCTTTTTGGTCAAGTCACAGACGACATAGCCGTAAAACGGCGTGGTGTCGTTAACGAGGATGTCGCGACCGGCCGGGGTTTTGAACTTGCCATCCCTGATTTGATTGACGTAGCGGATGATCTGCTGAATCGGATCTTCCTTGGACGACTGATCGGCAAAATCATCCCGTTGGGGCTTCTTGAACTCGAAAATCGTGATGGGGTTGCTGGCCTCATTATCGCCGCGATATGCCACGCGGCGGTTATAGACGGTTATGTCCGTGCGGTCGCCTGACGACTGAAGAGGTTTGTCAGACGAAACGTAGGACGTAAAATTCAGCCGCTCGTCCAGAATCCAGAGATTGTGCGCAGCATAGTTTAGTTCTTCGGAATCCTTTTTGCGCGGCATGATGATGTCATGCACCTCGCCTTCGGACTTATGCTTGCCATCTGCTCCGATTTCAAGTGACTTGGAAAACAGGTCCAGGACACATTTACGCATAGAGACGTAATGAATCAGGTCGTTTTTGCTGTTGTCGGAAATACTCTCGATCAACTGCGAAATTTTCTTACCAAGCTCATCCGGGTCTTCCGAGCGTAATAGCGCCGTCACCTGCATTCGTGTCGCTATCTCTTTCTCATATTTTTTCTTTTGGAGGTGGAGTTCGATGTCTTGATTTGATGGCCTCATGGGCAGGGCACTGAAATCCACTTCATTTGCAAGGACGCGATGCCACGGCGCGTCACTGCTTACATATTCGTCAATACGTACTTGCTTGCGCGTCTTCCTGTCTGCGATCTCCGTTCCTAACACCGACTGCGCTATCTCGGCAGCTTTCTTTTCGATGTCGTTCTGGGATATGCCGTTCAGCAGGTCGGTTTCGATCTGAAAGCGAAACTCACCCCGTTCGAGGGAGACGTTGTCGTTCAGGTAGTCGCCGAACACATAGGCTTTAATGACGAAATTGCGTCCCTTCGCCAAATCGTGATCCGGCCCAGGCTCGAAAAACTCTTCCGCAAATTCGGGAATGTATGTCTGGAGCGGATTGTCCGTTACCTCTCGCCTATGTGCGACAAGGCTGACCTTACTTTTCGCTGTTCGCGGCGCGAATAATTTGAAGACGCGAACCTGAAAGGACTTTTCATCCTCGTTTGCCGACAGTGAAAATGCCCCTTGTTCCACCTTCATTTCAACAATCTGGCTGTTTCCCTTGCCCAAATAGTCATTGAGGGAAAACGCCTCAGATGAATCTTGCGCTTCCCGGATCACCACACGTGGGCAAGAGCGCTCCTTATCCACAAAATAGGGCAGCAGCCGTTCCACCACGACGCGGCTAATAGTTTCCAACTTCTTGTCGGGAAATTTTACGGACTTGATGCCGGAAATCTCGACAATTGCGCCGGTCTCCTGCGCCTGGGATTGGTCTTCCTTTTCGTCAATGATGATGTCCTTGTCCAAGCCCATCCTAAAAGAACGGTTACGGAAGGTATCACCTTCGGCAAAGGTACTGGAGACCTTCACCCTGTCAAAGTATTTCAGGCAAGTGAAGCGGCCAAATCCCTTACCGCCATCTGCGCTTTTCTGCTCGGTGTAAAGGGTGTCGAAAGCATCGCGGTGGGCTTTGGTGAAGCCTATGCCATTGTCCTTGACCACGAAACCGTCTACGTCCTCAAGGTGGTCGATCATATCGGATTGCCGACTTCGGAGCACTTCGATTTCGACCAAACCGTTCGGTATGCCCTTGGCGTCAATGGCCTGAATTGCGTTCACGACCAGTTCGACCAGCGGCGTGTATATATTGGTGCCGGAACGGATGTTCTCGACCAATCGTTTGACGTTGACATTGCTCACATCAACTCTCCTTTGAACGCCTTGTCGAGAATGGTGGGGAGCATAGCCTCCAACTCGGCAGGTTGCCAATATGCCCAACCAAATAGGTTTGAGATGTCCGTCAAGCGGTTAGCGATCTCCGAGGACTTCATCGGTTTTTCTTTCCCCCGGCATCATGGGTTCTATCAGAGTTTCCAAAGATACGAACGGTTTTCGTAAATGACATTGACAAACGAAAGCAGACAACTACGCGCTCGAATACCCGTTTCAATGAAGCAGATTTGATTCAAGACCGCTGATGGACAATATGTCATCTACGCTCTTGCTGACAGTGGCCCCGTTGTCAATCAGTTTTATTTGCTTGCCATCAGTCCAAGTAATCACACCCGTGCGTCTCTTGCCTTTGTTGGTCCGGTAGGTAACGCTATCACCCTTTCTAAGGGGCTGCTGTTCGGTTATTTCGCGTGTCCACCGCTCAGATGCATTTCCATTCGCTCCTGACGGGACAGCACTTTTCATTTCATCGGGCCGAGTTGATGCCATAGCACTATTTCGCTCTGTTACTTCGTGAAGAACTGGGCCGGAACCCTCGCTGCTCGCATCAAAACTTTGTACTTCGAGAGATTGTTCTTCTTGAGTCCTTGACGCATCTGAATCTGGATTTACTACTCGTTTCTCAACGATGCGGGCCGCTGTTTCGATTGCGCCCAAGGGTTCAATACCCATTCGATAGAGGAACTGGACAAGCTCTTCCATGACCTCATCTTTGCGAAGCACCCATGTAGATGCGAAGCAACGCCAGAAAACCCATCCCGCGCGTTCGAGCACACGCTGGCGGCTGAGATCATGCTGCCATCTGTCAGGCCCGTGAAACTCGTCTCCATCGCATTCAATGGCCAATCGAAGATCGCCTTGCCCCTCGACAACCATGTCGATGCGATAAGCGCCGGTCTTGACTTGCGGCGTTACGCGGTAGCCTCTGGACACGAGTTCTGAATAGACCTGCTTTTCAAATCCCGATTCGCAGCGGTCAATTAGTACCTCTGCTTCCACCTTATCTACCACCAGCGGATTGTCAAAGTGCGTCAACAGCCCTGTGCGAAGGTCCTTATCTGAAAGGTCCGAAAGTTGGACTGAACGGACCAGATACATACGATCCTGAGCGCGGCTCGCGGCAACGTTGAATCGCTGGTCAAACATATTCCCGGAAAGAGCTTTGCAGTTCAGCGGATCAACCACCAAGGACAAAAACATAATGTGACGCTCACTGCCTTGGAAGGTTCGCGCATCACCGCAGAGGAATTTCCGTCTGTGCAGTTCTCCCGCATCGCATTTTCGGGTTACAACGGAGTCAATGAGCTTGGCTTGCTCCCCACCGAGAAGAGAGACAACTCCGATAGTCCGTCCCTTGAGCTTTTCATCGCCAAGAATTGCGTTTATCTCATCGGCAATTGCCTCGGCCTCTTGGTGGTTACAGTCATGCGCGTCACGCGCGCCACCCTTGACGTAAACGTCCACCAGCGGCGGCTCAATGCGCTCAGATGCGCGAGGAATCCGAAGCGGCTGGATTTGACCCTTATAGAAAGTGCGATTCGAGTATGCAATGATCGGCGGAACGCACCGGAAATGTTCTCGAAGCATGATTTGTGTTGCGGCGAAGACGCGCGCGGCAAGATCATAGAGTGACTTTTCCGGGGTCATCTCAGCCGCGTAAGGCTGCTTGCTCAAGAAGCGTTGCCGTAGCTCCTGTATGCGTCCAGCTTCGATGAATCCACCGTCTGGTGAAACCTGCTTATCATCGCCAACTACCAGAATTTTCTTACCCCTCAATATAGCGGGAAGCGCCCACAAATCAGATTGGCTAGCCTCATCCACAATTATGAGGTCGAACATTCCAATCTCGGGAGGCATTGCTTCTGATATGCGGGTGTGATTCATAATCCAGCACGGGACTGCACCAGCAGCGTCGAACATCGCTTGCCGTGCGTCTCGGCGGTATCGTGTGGCGTTCGGTCCAGTACCTTGCCCTATCTTGCGAACAGCAATGGCATAGCCCGCAAGAGCTTGAAGGATTCGCGGCGTTGCATTTTTCTTGGTGGCCAGCCATGCAGATTTGGCCACCATCTCACGATAAAAACGAGCAAGACCGGTTTCGAGTTCGCGCCTTCGTTCCCCGAGGCTCCGCAATTCGGCTCGGCCTTCTATCCGGTCAAGGTGTTCTTTCATTCGCGCCCAGTTCCAAGCATCGCGCCAAGTCACGGGGAAAACTGGATCGTCGCCTGATGAGGCAACCGGAACTGAGCGAATCCGTTCCGCCAGTTTCGGCGCACCGGCCTCGGAAATTTGCTGTACTCCTTCACGAATGCAGCCCAACGCGGAGGCCAAACCAGCAATGCGCCGCAGTTCGGCCAGCAGCTCTGTATATTGCGAAGCCACCGAGGCGTTGGACAACTCACTATTGCCCAGTGACGACTCTACGAATGAACGCATGGCATCGACGACTGGCCCAGAGCATCCAGCAAGTTTTTCGGTCAGTTGAGCAAGCCGAATAGGAGCTTGGGAGAGTTCATCGAGCGTGAGGATTTGGACGATCCTCTGCCGCAATGCTTCGAGTTCGGAACGTGTACCGCCGGAGAGTTCGCCCGGCAGTTCCGCGAACACATCCAATGCTTGAGTAGACAGTAAAACATCGAAGTGCGTAGCAAGCCGGTGCGCTTTCTGAGCGAGCGTTGCCGTGACTTCAATTTGCCGCAAACCGGCCAGCCCACCATTCAAGGGCGGAAGGGACAACAATTCCGTAACGCCATTCCAACGAATGCAGAATGCGTGAGCCTTGCCGTGCAGAATCACATATCTGTGAACATGCTCCCAGTCTTCGGCGCTTGCTGGGGGTTTACCGTCGATTCTGACGCCTTGAATGTGCCGCTTTGCATCTGCCACACCAAAAGACAGCAAGCCGAAAGGCCTTCCTGTCTCCGCCGCATTCTTGATTGCTTCAATAGATTTCGGAGTGTCGAATACATCGGCGGCAATGCTCACTGGGTGCATGAGGAATTCTGCACGGGCGCTGACAATCTCATCCAAGCCGCTGAGTAGCTCTTCGAGGGCTCGCCGCTCCGCAACAAACGCCGATTTCTGGCATTTGGCACGGAGGGCAAACGGCCACTCTTCGCCCGTCTCTTCTATGTCCGTCAGAAGTTCAAGAGCACCATCGATTGATTGCAAGAATGCCCGCGCGTTGTCCAGCGTCTTCGGCGTAAACGCCTTGAGCGCGGCGAGTTCCTCGTTATGAAGTTCGTCTTCGATCCTGTTCTTTTCGACAAGCAGATCGTGGAGACGGGAAATCTCCGCAACCGAGGGGAAAATCTCCGCCGAGGGAACTTGCTTATCAACGTACACAAGATCGGCACCAAGAGTTCGCCTAGCTTGGCGTATTCGCCCGGCCTCACTGTCATCGAATGGGGGCGCATATTCTGGAGTCAACGAAACAGCGTCATCAAACCATCCATGCAATTCGTTGCCGCTCTGCACCAGTTCAGCGAGTTTCTGGGCGCGCATCGGGACGCCATCCACCTCAATCTCTGATAGCTGGTGCAATGCGATTTCGTTGATTCTCCGGTCGATGGACAAGAGTTCGGAGTGCGCACGATCAATGGAGCTTTGGCACCGCTCAATTTCCCTCATCGTCAGTTCAGGGTTGAGCTGAGACACACGGTGCTGAATTGTTTCTATAGATGCCTGAAACTGCCGCACACCTTCGCGGTCACTGGCGAGAAGCGCAACAGTGAGCGCGCGAACCTCATCGGGAATCTTCTCTTGAAGAACATTCAGCGCGGCATCTCCGCGTGAAGTCACAAGTACCCGTTTTCCTTGCGCAAGATAGTGGCAAATAATGTTCGCAATTGTGTGAGTCTTGCCGGTCCCCGGCGGTCCCTGTACTGCCACGCCCGCCGCGTGCGTAAGGTTTTTGACGATGGTGACTTGTTCTTCGTTGTAAGGAAGGGGAAAGAACAGGTCTTGGGGTTTGTGAGAACCTCCAGTTTCGCCCCGGCTGGATATTCCGCGAAAACTTACTGCCTGAAAAGTAAGCGGCTCGTCTGAAGGCTCAGAGACAAGCGCCATAGGCCCGTCTGGAATCGCGCATCCCTCGGTGAGGTTCTCTCCGAGCCGTTTTAGGTCTTCAAATAGAAAGTTGACGGTACGCGGGCGGCTGAACAAGGCCCATGCGTCAGTCACCACCAGATGCTCGCCAGCTGCGGGCACAGGTTCACCCTTCAAAAGCACTTCCCGATAAACACCCTCGCTATCGAGGTTCGCCGCAATGAGTTTGAGCGCGTCGGAATAGCTGCCGGGATCAAAGGGGGTGACAGGCCGGTCCTTGTGCTTGTTCAGATGCTCGATTACAGCTTTCTCGGCTTCGATTGCGCCTTCAACACGGCAAGCTGTGATGGCGTCGAATTCAACCTGAGTATCTGTTGCACGAGGGCGCAGTTCGATGGCCATCGACCTGTCATCAAGCGATATTTCGATTGCTTGCGTCAGGAGTGGATACTCAAAAGATAATTTCCCCTTTTCGTGAGCAAGCCTCCAAGTTGAGATTCCTATACCCCATACAAGTTCTTGCGGCTTATTGGTTTGCTCGGCTTCAATCGAGTGCATCAAAGCAAACAAGTCGCCATAGAGCGCAATGGTTTTGCGGCGTTCACGCTCTGCATTGGCCCACGATTTCCAAGTCAGTGTGTAGGACTCAAGTGCGCGGCGAGCTTTCTCCCACCAGTTCGCCCTAAAACGCTGAATCTCTTCCTGTACGTCTGGATCGTCCGTGCTCTTATCTGCGAAGCGTTTTTGAACGGCCTTGTTTAGTTCCCAGTTCAGTACGCGCTCATCCAGCGATGGCAAAGGGCCGTCTGGATTCGCACTGAGGGCGATGACCGCTTTGTAATTCTCTGGCGCTGGCGGTGGCGGTTCAGCCGCTAACCGAGGGACACGCATCCATATGTGATCGGATGCTACCCGCAGATCAAATTCAACACCTTGGAGGCCAGCAACCTCTCTCCGCCGACGCAAGAACGTGCCCGCGCCTCCAAGAACGAATCCTCGCGGGTCAATGACTTTAGCTTGTTCCTTGATGTAGTCGAGCAGACCCACCAAGAGTTCGCGCGGTTCGGACATGCTCGCCTCTTCATAGGAGTCCCTGGATTCAAGACAGAAAATTGACTTTTATCCCGTGGTTTTCCATGATAAACCGTTCTCTGGAACTTGCCCAAGGTTTCAAGCACATACCATGCTTGACAAGTCCTTTTACGAGCGCTTCAAGGGCTGTTTTCTGGTAATCACTGAATAATAGAGCCTGTAATGGCTGCATTATCGGATAGAATAATATTCTAAATCCGACGTAACAGCCATCGGAGGTCTTTTATGCGTGGCGTCTACGAAAACCCGGCTGATAGCGGCATTTGGTGGATTCACTATTACGCGGATGGAAAACGGCACCGCGAAAAAGTGGGACGCAAGTCGGATGCGATCAAGCTGTACCAGTCGCGCAAGGCCGATGCCGTGGCAGGCCGCAAATTGCCCGAGCTACGCAACAGCAAAGTGGTTACGGTTGGCGAACTGATCGACGACGCTCTGGAGTTTGTGGCGAACCACAAGGACAACCGAAACTACAAAAGCAAGGCGGCCATTGTCCGTGAGGACATGGGGGGCCGTCACGCCGCTGAAGTGACGCCGCAAGAGCTGGAGCGCTGGCTTCGTGAGCACTGCAAAACGGCTGCGACGGCCAATCGCTACAAGGCGTTTATCTCGCTCTGCTATCGGGAAGGGGTTCGCAACGGCAAGGTAGCGGTCAATCCGGCCCGGCTCGTCCGCCAACGGAAGGAAGGCGGGGGCCGTCTGCGCTTCCTTAGCCGCGAGGAATATGACAGGCTGTGCGAAGTGATTACCAAACGATTTCCCGAGCATCTGGCAGAATTCGTGGTGAGCGTTCATACCGGAATGCGCCTCGGCGAACAATACTCCTGTA
>CAZASC010000126.1:0-9432 GCA_964487695.1 uncultured Victivallales bacterium | reverse complement strand
CCTTTACGTCCCCGGTTACCCGCATTGGGCGCATCTGCGATTCGGTGCGGCGCGGTGGCTGGACACGCCGTGTCCAAAGGATGGCCCCGCCAAGGGGCTCCAATTGCGTAGCACCAAATCACAGATGCGCCCAATAAGCTTTCCATTTGCTTTTCTCCCTTTCCGCGGACATATTTGCAGCCGAAAGTTATGAGCCTGAGCAGTTACTAAAGGAGCGATGAATCCATGACGATGGCTTTGAAATATTTAATGTTTGTCGGGAGTGCAATTGCTTTATCGTCCTTCATGTTAATTGTTTCAGGCTGCGAATCCATCAGCAGGAATAACGATACCGGTGTGGGGTTGGCCGTGACGCCAACTTCCATTGTTGTTAGCGCATCATCTGTCACTAATGTCGCCTTTAGCGCTTTTGGAGGCACACCGCCATATACGTGGTCAGTGAACGACCACAGCATAGGATTCATTGCTGTAAGCAACAACACAGCCATCTATACGGCCTATGCGCTTACAGGGTTGAACTATGTTGTCGTGAATGACTCTGTTTCCAATTCTGTGTCTGCCACCGTCACCCAGGAATAGAACTTATGAGAGACAGCGGGTGGGAGTCGCGAAACCGAGCGTTTGCTGCATGGGTGGCCGCTCTTCTTGCTTTCGCGTCCATGCTAAAGGCGGAGCCTGAGTATGTTGCATTTTCCACAAATCTTCCGGAAGGCGCAAAGTGCGTGGTTGACGTGCATCAGTTGCGCCCCACACAGTTCGCTGTCGGCATGAAGGAAGTGCAAATGCGTGTGGCGAAACTGCGCAAGAAGGAGTTGTCTGCTGCGCTCGATCGCTATTTGTTGAAGAAGATCATGCCGATTGTCATCGGGCCGGGAGGCGTTCCGTTCGTCCTGGATCATCATCATCTGGCCCGTGTTCTGCTTGAGGCCGGCGGTCGCACGACACTATATGCCGAGGTTCGTGCGAATTGGAGCCACGCAACCCAATCCGAATTCTGGGCCAGGATGAAAGAGAAGAACTGGCTGTATCTGTATGACGAGTCGGGCAGGGGACCATTGACGCCGGATCAGCTGCCGAAGACGATTGCGGAGATGCGTGACGATCCATATCGCAGCCTTGCCTGGATTGTGCGAGATAAAGGCGGTTATCGCGATACGGATGAGCTTTTCGCCGAATTCCAGTGGGCAAATTACTTCCGGACTCGGATTCCTGTTGAAACTGTGCGGAACGATTTCGACATGGCCGTCGAAGACGCGATGAAGCTGACGTCCTCCAGGGAGGCGGAAAAACTTCCCGGATACGTTTCAAGCCAATAGCGATGCTTCTGGGTTTGGCAGGGCCGAAATAGGTATCGTGCCGCTAGTGGCCTGAAGCGAGGTTGGATTAACCTGCATTCTTTACACCGCTTCTCCAAGCTTCGCGCTGAGTAATACCGTCATCAGTTTGCTTTTGCACTATTAGGTGGACGCCGCGCTCCGTCGCGGCGTATGTGCAATTGGGCGCTAAAAAGCGTGCGCGGAGCGCCCGCTCCACCAAAGACAATAGTGCAGTTTCACACTAAAAGTGGTATAAGCGCTCCAGCAACAGCATGAGGCGATATTACTTGGTCCTGTCCGGGCGATTCCTGTTGTTCGTTACGCTTCCGCGCGAAAGACTCCGGCGGATCACTGTTTTCAGCCAGTCGCATAGGGGCGTCGTGACAATGACAAGAACGATGGTACATATGCAAATAAAGAAAAGACGGGAACGCGTTGTATCGCGCCAGGGGCTGATGGCCGCAAGAAGACATATTGTGGGATAGTGAAAACAGTAGAATGGGAACGTCAGGGATCCAAGCCAACGAATGCCGGACCCGATTCGCTCTGGAATACTAATTGGTTTTGACAGAAGGTGACGGACGCAAACAAGATGAGTCGCAAATGCCACGGCGACAAAATAATCATCCAGCAAGCGTCGGTTGAAAGGCCCTCTGCCCCAGGGGAACCGCACCCCAAAATTATCGCCGGAGAAATGTCTGGTAATAGAAGGTGATTCGAGCACTGCAATTGCCGATGCAACAGCCAGGACCAGTGAAATCCAGGGTGGAACCCGCAGGGCTGGTCTTACACGATAGAGCGCGAATCCCAACGCCCAAATGGGCAGAAGTGCGGCGATTGTCTTTCCTGCACAGGCAAGGATAATTATTGATATGGGAATCCAAAGTGACCGGCGAAAGAAGAGAACCAGCCCGGCAATAACATAGTATGTTGCCTCGAAACTTAACGACCAGTATGGGCCGTTTGTTCCGGGGGAAATACCGTCAAAATGAAATACCTGAAATTCATTTAGAAACAGCGCGGACGACATGTAGCCTTTCCAGCTCTCCGGCTTCCAAAGAATCTTCCGAATACTGTAAAAGCCTGGGTTGAGCCATATTCCGAGGTGATCAAAAATCAGCGTCAGCATCAAACAGACACCAACGACTGAATACAGCCTGGCCACTCTAGCCGAAAAATAATCCTTTGCGTTCATCTCCCTTGTTGAAGATACGTAAGAAATAACATAGCCCGAGAGGACAAAGAATACTATTACCGCGCCGGTCGCGTATATGGACAACGGCCGCCAGATTATGTCTCGTGTGAACGGGTGACTTGAAAGATGATCCAGAAATACCGCCATGGCGGCAAGGAAACGTATAAGATCCAGATAGAGAGAAAACGTTGGTGTCATTGAATGATGGCGTTTATCGCTGCCCTTGATTTCATGCTGCCGCCTTTTTTATGGCAGTGAGCAATATAGTTCCAGTTACGATTCTTGGGAATACACAATCCCTGCGCTGAATCCAAATGGAAAATATGGTTCAGGGTGTTTCAACTGCTAAAAAACAGGTCATGGATACCGAGGCCTATCAGCATAAGACCGGAAATTGTGGATGCCCATTTTTCCGGAAGCGCCATGGCGGAGATTCGTCCGAAGAGGTCTCCAAGTACAATCATGAGCCAGCTGAAGACGAACATGATGGCAACCATAATACGTATATCAAAACCGGCAAGACCTGCACCAACGCCCAACGTGAGATTACTGATGCTAAGTCCAACGGCCAAAGCAAAAGCCTCGTTTCGACTGACATCGCGCGTGTGCTGCGCTCTGAAACCCGCGCGTTTCATGATTTCCTGCACTCTCGTTGCAGGTGCGGACGATACGACTTTGCCCTTGGAAGAAAGGCCGAAATATGTGTCGTACAAGTAGTAGACGCCAAGGATCGCGATAATGCCTGCTCCTGTGGCATTCGAAACCGATGCGGAAAGGAACTTTGCAATCAAAGTGCCGGCTAACATGGAGATGCCAGTTGCCCCGGCGTTGAATGTGGCAATGAGCACGTTTGGCCAATGACCTATACGGATCCGATTTGTCCCATAGGCCAAGCCGACCCCGAAGTTGTCAATGTTCGTCGAGATTCCCAGTAACAAAGACGCAACAAGACGTACGTTCATATTTACCGCAATAATGGAAAACGCTATTTTCAGTCAATCAACAACAGTCAACGGAGCGTAGATTAGCAGAATGCCTGCAAAAAACACGAAAATCAGTAACATTACATCATAGTGATGAATTCTCTGGACAATGTGAGCATCTGAATCTAAATCCGTGATGATTTCATAATATTGGTCACTGGTAATGCGGCACTATTGCAGCATGAATTGAAAGGTGGGCCGAAATGACAATGAATCCATTGCCTCCCGATAAATATCCAGACGACAGATGGCAGCCGGTCGTATGGGTGCTGTTGATCATAGGCGTAATTCTCTTCTTTACTGTCGTCATCCCGCATTGCATAACGAATCCGATTTTTTAGATCGTATCGGGAACTTCAACTATTCAAGGTCCCTCTAAAGTGTGCTTGTTGGAATCGTCGGACAGTAAATGTTCGTTGATGCACTTAACGTCAGACAATTGACCATTCTCATCGTAACGCAACTGAATCAACCATCCGAACACATCTCCCGGCCATCTGCCATTCGGGAGGACCTGATTGGAGTTGGCGCCGAGCGCGTCCAGAAGCGCTGGAATATTTTCGTGATGCCATGCAATCAGAATTGCCTTGCCGTGAGGCTTGCACTTGATTTCATAGGCGAGCTCCTCGAAATATTTGTCTTTAAACCGGCCGTCAATTGAGAGCCCCAATTCCCTGGCTGCAGGTTCGATTGTGAGACGCGGGCGATGACTTTGTTTGGAATCGGCCGCCGCAAACATGTAGTCCAGCTTCAAAGGCTGTCCATCAATTGTGAGCATCTTGAAATAATTGACGTAAGCACTGGCTCGCGCTTCTCCATCAGTGGATAAACCATAACCATCGGCCGGTTTTTCGGCATGGCGAATTATCAGAATAACGGTGTTTTTCAGGGCATTGCTGTTTTCACCGTTCAGTGGTGATGCGAAAACTGCCGTTTGAAAGGCCATCGCCATCAAGCCACAGAAGATAAGGTGGAATCTTCTTCCCATATTACCGCCTGAGAAGTGACGCCTGATGTGCTGTTTCATAAATTACCATGCAGCACGGCCTGTGTTTGCAGGTTCTTTGTAGAGCCGACTTTATGTCGGCTATGGTCGGTATAAAGCCGGCTCCACTGAGAAGCGCTTAAGAAATTATCGCCAGTGCCCGTGACCTCCACCCCAGCCGCCGTGCCCACCGCCGTGCCAGCCCCAGCCCCAGCCCCATACCACCGGCGCTGGCCAGTAATAGCCAGGATAGTATGGGTAATAGGCATACGGGTAAGGCGTAACGACAACCTGTTGAACTGCCGGCGCCTGCTGGACAGTCGCAGTCGTTGAGTCCATTTGCGCGGTACCCGGCGTATTGATCATAAAGTCTATGACCGCCTCGCTGACGCCTGAATTCTTCAGGTCTATTATCTGTTCCGTGTTCAGGCGATATACCGTGTGCGAATTGCGAATCTGGCTGATAATCAGATCGTTCGTAACCCCGGCTTTTGTCAAAGCCTTTACGTCCTCAACGGCCAGTGGTTGTCCCTGTTCAACGCGCTGCCATGTCTGCGGGGCCTGGGATTGCAAGTACGCAGCCTGAGACTGATCCTCGCCGTGGCCAATCGCTCCTCCTAAGACAGCGCCCACTGCGGCACCCACCAAGGCGCCCGGCCCGGGATGTCGCGCCATGCTGCCAATAATTGCGCCAGCGGCGCCACCTTCCAGCGCGCCGGTTGCCGTATAATCAGGTCGGCCCTCAGGAGACATGCATCCGCCACAACATAGAGCACATCCAAGAAGCGTAATCGTCAATATTTTGTATCTTTGCTGTTTCATATTTAACCTCTTAATGTTTTCCGACATTGCGTCAGCTATTCGATGGCCGCATTTTTGTCGCCACCATAAAATAACCGATCAGCATGCTACCATTAAAATAGCCTTTCGCCCATGTTAAATTATCATTCTGCTGAAAAACAGCCGCCCTCACGGAGTGCGGCTACAGAAGAATAGAGGCACGAAAATAACCTGCTTATGCGCTCTGTAGTCGCGATCCATGACCGCAGTTTCCAAAGGGCTGCGTAGAATCTAATTATATGGCAGCAAGCAATGTACCAAACTGGTGCACATCGCGATGCTGTGCAAGTGAAGTTGTTGATCGCTAACATGTTACGAGCTACTGAACCAATATACGACTGTAAAGCTCCTCGGAGCAAATGTGACAAGAAGGCGTGCCTGAATCAAATAACAGCGTCATTATGGCGCAGGGTACGTGGCGATAAATTCACTGAAATACTTTGTCAACTTGACCTTTTGGACTAATGAAGATAGAGCGAAATCTCCATGGAAAGTAAAATAAACTGTTCCCCGGACAATCAATCGCGGGATCGCGTAGCGAAGGTGATCGTTGCGATTCGGATTGGATCGAAACTTCATCTTCTCTTCTCGCGCAAGCGAGTTTTCAATCGGCCAGAATCTCATGATCGTCTTGAACTTCTCGGTGGACATCTTGATAACGATGATCCATTGCAAGGTGCAATCAGGGAGCTGAGAGAGGAGGAACTGTCCGGCCTGCTAGGCGGCAAACTCCAGGATAAACATCTCATCGAGCGAATCATGGTGGATGGAATAGAACATCATATTTACTCAATGGAAATTTCTTGTGAAGAGCATAAACAGCTAAGACACAACGCAAGAGAGAGCCTGGGCTTTGAATTGATTGCCTTCTCCGAAATGTGGAACACGGCGACCCTTTCGCGATTGACAGAAAAGACATTGAAGATTCTTGCGGCGTTCATGGATGCCGGCAAGCGGAAATGCTGTGGCGATTCCAAACTGGGCTGACTTCAAGGATCGGCGTGGTGATGCAGGGCGAGACATTGTGCTGTGGGCAGGCAGGCGATTTGGCGGGATGACGTTGAGCGGCGTCAAGCCGCCGCACTCCAAAAGATGACCCAAAAAACTCGGCAGAGATCCCATGCGCACCCATATCCTTCGCCATTCTCGCTTTTTGATTGATACCAAACAATACATATGTATAGTACATCAACAAAGGGAGAATAACCATGAAATCTAGTCCGACAGCATTACACTACGAAGAGAAACCTGATTTCACCCACAAGGATACCGTTACCGAAACCACGAGTCGCCAATCTTCAAACACCTCCACCCCGAACATTCTCGATCAAGTCCGCAATGCCGTACGTGTCCGCCACTACTCCATCCGAACAGAACACACCTACGTTGAATGGACCCAACGCTTCATCGCATTTAACAATTACCAGGACCCGATGAAGCTTGATGCCCAACACGTCAGTTCATTTCTATCCCACCTCGCCACTCATGCCAACGTCGCCGCCGCAACCCACCGCGTAAAGGGCTTCGCCCCACGCGGCCAATTTCAAGGAGGACAATCATGTTTTTCGTATATGTCTTGTACTCTCTGAAAGATCACGGCTTGTACATCGGGTTCACAACGGAACTTGACCGGAGGATGGGAGAGCATCAGCAAGGTGAGGCGGCGTCCACAGCGTACCGGCTTCCCATGAAGCTCGTGTACTACGAGGCGTATTGCCTGCGAGAGGACGCTGAGTCTCGCGAGAGATTTCTGAAGAGCGGATCAGGACGAATCTACCTGAAGAAGCAATTGCGGGCTTTCTTTGCGAACAATCCTCTCAGGACCAGTCATGACGCATGAAGAACCATCTATTGAGCCGCGTGACGCGAAGCGTTTTACGCGGTTTCCGCTCAGGACCAGTCATGACACATGACCATCATATTGAGCCGCGTGACGCGAAGCGTTTTACGCGGCAGGAATCCATTCGCTCCGCCACCCGTCGAGCCGGGGTAAACAAACCGGTGCATTCCCACACATTTCGGCACAGTTTTGCCACACACCTGCTGGCCTCGGGCACGGACATCCGCACCATTCAGCAACTCCTCGGCCACGTGGACGTCTCAACCACAATGATCTACACCCACGTCATCAAAGCTGGCCCACTAGGCGTCACAAGTCCCTCCAGGCGCCTCAACCTCAGCCCGATCATTCTATCCGGCAAGACAGCCGCCTCTCCTGTGATAACCTCCCCGCTTCTTCCGATGGGAGTGCCGGCGGCCTCGCCGGCCGTGGCTTGTCCCATTCATAACCGGCCACACGAACATCTCATTGGAATCGTACTCCATCCGCAGCCAGACAAAGATGGGTTCGTCTCAGAGCGCCTCCGTCGTCTGTTCGCGGCCTTCCGTCATCTCTCCACATTCCTTAGCCGCGCCGCATTATTGATTCTCACGCCATTCGTTCCTGACCTCAATCGCTACTGGAGATAGATCCACCATCATGAGAACGTATCGCACATCCTACTCCAACGGCGCCCCGTACCGACCCGCACGCGGCCGCTACCCGGAAACCGTCGCAGCAACGATAACTGCGCTGCCCTTGCTCTCCCTCCAACAACACACCACCTGGCCATCGCTATGGGAAGCAGTCAGAACCCAACTCCGCCAACGAGGCTTTCAAGACTCCACCCTCCGCCTCTACCGACAAGTCCTCCGCTCCTTCCGCTCCCATCTCGCCACCGATTATGCTGCTCCCCGCCCGCAAGCAAAGCAAACATCGCCTTCAGGTTTCAGCTTTCCGGTTTCATCCTTTTCTTCTCCTCCATTCGGCATTCGGCACTCTGCAATCGCCATTTCTCAATCGCCCATCGACATTCGGCAATCGGAAATCTCCTCCTTCATTGACTCGCTCGTCGCACGCCAGACCTCCGCCTCCTGGCTCTCCACCAATATCGCCGTCCTTCGAACCGTATTCGACAAACTCGCCGATCGCGACTGGACCCGTTCCATCCCAACTCCAAAATCCGGCTTTCATCTCCCCTGCATCCTTTCCGCCAACGAAATCGCCCGGCTCATCGAAGCAACTCCCTCCATCCGCGACAGACTCCTTATCGGCTTTCTCCACGGCTGCGGAATGCGAACCGGCGAAGTCACACGCTTGCGCTGGCGCGAGATCAATCTCGAAACACGTTCCGTCACAATCGGCAATCCGCACACCGATGAGTATCGCGCTGTGCCGTTGCCCGACTCAATTCTCCCGGTCCTTGTTCGCGGCAAAGCCCTGTGCAAACCCGATGACCTTATCTTCCCCGGCACAAAAGAAGGCAGAATGATCTCCGAGCGAACAATAGAACGCGCCATCCGCCGTTCCGCCCGCGCCGCCGGACTCGTCAAACCCGTCAACTGCATGACCCTCAGGCACAGCTATGCCGTCGCCTGCCTCAAAGCCGGCGTCAACATACGCGAAGTTCAAGAAGCCATCGGCCACAAGCGCATTCAAACAACCCTCCGCTACCAGGACATGCTAATCGCCGGCCAATTTTCAAACTGTGATCCACGAAACAGCGGACATTCCTGTGAATCTTCGATTTCATTGGGAGTCCCAAGCGGAAGGCCGGCGGCCTCGCCGGCCGTATCGGATTCCACTGCTCAATCTTCGAGTTCGCCTCAACCGCTACCTTCGCTGCCTCTGTCGTCATCTCCTCAATTCGGCAATCGGCAATCAACAATCAGCAATTCCTGCAACCCTGAAACTCTTCCCGTTGACTACAAACTCAACGCTTACCTTGCTGCGTTCCCCTTCGCAGACATACCCTTCGATTTCCGAACGGTATTCCGTTCAATCCGCCATTTCTTCAGCTTCGGATAGCTCCCGGTAATTGGTTCCCGGGACTGGCATCCGCCGACCTCTATCGAGAATTGGGTATTGAGTGTTGTGTATTGAATATTCCCGCTTTGTTTCAGGTCTCATCATTCCGTTTTCCTTTTTCTCTCCCTTTTCACTTGTCTTCCGCACTTCGGATTCATACCCTATCTTCATTGGGTGGTTAATAGCCACATTGTGACCTATCAATGGATGTAAATGCGCCGATAAAAAAGGGCTCTTTCACCACTCACGACAGGTCTGTCTAAAGT
>CAZASC010000125.1:0-9454 GCA_964487695.1 uncultured Victivallales bacterium | reverse complement strand
ATCAGGTGATCTCTGTTTTTACGTGTTTAGCGCACATTTTGTCCTTGAGAGTTTGCAAGGCATGGCTGATTATCAGGGACACGAATGTGGGGAAGAAAAGGTATCCAATTTATCGTTTTCCAAACCCACCGAATTCGATGGGTTTTGGAAAAGAACTGGAGATAGACAATGGCAAATAGAATATGTGTCAATGGCAATGAGATAAGTATCATTTCAAGGGAACAAGAGGATTATATTTCGTTAACGGATATGGCAAAATGTCGCAACAAGGAAGAGCCGTTTGCGATTATCAATAATTGGTTGCGGAGCAGGAGCACAATAGAGTTTCTGGGTTTATGGGAGAAGTTGAGCAACGAAGATTTTAAACCTCTCGAATTCGAGAGGTTTAGAAGCGAAGCCGGCAGCAACTACTTCGTGCTGTCTCCTCAAAGATGGATCGAGTCAACCAATGCGATCGGCATTATCTCGAAATCGGGGAGATATGGAGGCACGTATGCCCACAGGGACATAGCGTTCGAGTTTGCAACGTGGATTTCTTCAGAATTCAAACTCTATCTCATCAAGGAGTTCCAGCGCCTCAAAGATGAGGAACACAAGCAGCTCGGATGGGATATCCGGCGCAATCTGGCCAAGATCAACTACCGGGTTCATACCGACGCGATTAAGGAAAATCTTGTGCCACCGCAACTGAGCACGCGCCAGACGAATGTGGTTTACGCCTCGGAGGCGGACGTGCTGAACATGGCACTCTTCGGTGCGACTGCGAAGGAATGGCGGGACAAGAATCCGGGCAGAAAAGGCAATATCCGTGATGATGCCGATGTGTCGCAACTGGTGGTACTCTCCAACCTCGAGAACCTGAACGCGCTGTTCATCAGGGAAGACGCGCCGCAATCGGAACGGCTTCGCAAGTTGAACCAGATCGCCATACATCAAATGAAATTGCTGACGGACGACTCAAATATCAAACTGCTTGAGTCTCATAAGTGTGAGAAGGCACTGTGACAATGAAGACCGCAAAATTCTGGCATAAGACGGATAAGGGTTGTGTGCAATGCGAGTTGTGTCCGCATGGCTGCTGTGTTGCGGAGGGCAATACCGGCATCTGCAAGGTGCGGGGCGTTGAAAATGGTGAGCTGATTGCGATGGGATACGGCATTGTGTCGTCAGCGCATGTCGATCCGATCGAAAAGAAACCACTGTACCATTTTTATCCAGGCAAGGAAATTTTCAGCATCGGCGGCTGGGGCTGCAATTTGGGCTGCTCGTTCTGTCAGAACTGGACGATTTCCCAGCAGTTCATCCCTGAATCGGAGCGACGCACGCCCGACGAAATGGTTTCGGCAGCCGCAAATGCCGGATCAATCGGAATTGCCTACACCTATAACGAGCCTTTGATAGGAATTGAGTTCGTGCAGGATTGCGCCGCTCTGGCGAAGGCGCAGGGTTTGGTCAATGTGCTGGTATCGAACGGCTACATAATGCCTGCGCCGGCGGCGGAGTTGCTCCCGCTGATTGACGCAGCTAATGTTGACATCAAGAGCATGGACGACAATTTCTACCTTAAGCAGTGCAAGGGCAGGCTCGATCCTGTGCTGGATTTCTGTAAACAGGCAATCGCGGCTGGCACTCATATCGAGATTACAAACCTGATCATTCCAACGCTGAACGACGAGATGAAACTGTTGGAAACTTTGGCGAAATGGATGGCCGATAACCTCGGCAAAGGCGTGCCGCTGCACCTTAGCGCGTATCACCCACAGTACAAGCTCAAGATACCAGCAACCGAACATGGCGCCCTTGAAAAAGCGTACGAGATATGTCGGAAGCATCTTCTCTACGTCTATGTCGGCAACGTCTGGACGAGCAAGGGGCAGGACACACAATGCCCCGATTGTGGAGAAATTATCATTTCGCGGCAGGGCTATGCCACGGATGTTTGCGGCATGAATGATGACGTCTGTGTAAAATGCGGACGCAAAATCGAGGGCGTGTTCGTGTCGAAAGGCGTCAAAACCTGATTGCTACAAGAGATCCGCTGAGTGGCCGTTTGCTGCAGGTTCGGACGGAGTCTCTCCGCTCTTTTCGTCTGACGCTTCGCTAACGGTATTCGTGAAGCCGGCCTTTGCCAGCATATAATCGCACCAGTCGTTAAACACTACGCTGCCGCGATAACGGTCCAATGTCGAAACAAGCTGTGGACGGAGCGTCTCCATTGCCATGGGTTCCCCGGGTGTCCTTTCCTTGACGTAGGCCATAAACACCCCATTGCTTGTCTCGATCGCGTCAGTCATCTCGCCTTTCTTCATTGAGGCTATCATGGGAAGCATTTCGTCAAAATTGGCGATTTCGTTGGTTGGAGAATCGCCTCCATACACGGTAAAAGGGTGCGTCGTGGACACTTTCAGTTTTTGCTCTGCTGCCGTGGCGGAGAACGCTCTGCCTTCGTCAACCGCTTTCCTCAGGGAATCTCGCACTTCCTTGGCCTTATCGTAAAACGCCTTCTGTTCAGCAAAACGCTTTGCAATCGGTGTGACGATCTCGGAGACTTCCGCGAAGGCCGGTGATCGTGCGGTCATTCTCTGATCCACAGCGATAACGTAAACTGCATTCGATCCGATTATTGGGTCGCTGAAGGATCTGGTTATGTCATTTGTGTCGAGATCGAAAGCGGCTTTGTTGAACGTCTGGTCAACTCGCAAGGCGGCGAGCTTCTCGTTGAGCGCGAAAAGAGGTGAGACATGAATGGGCAGATTGTGCGAAGCGGCAAGTTCGTCAATGGAAACCGCATGCCCGTCACGATCTGGTGTGAGCGCTATAACGAATTCCGTGGCAGCGTCTTTTGCTTTGAACGCTGCGATCTCACGCCTGAGACTTTCTGATATCTGGTCCTTGACATCATCGAGAGGTGTGATTTTCGTCATATCATTTGTGTCGGTTGCCGTGTAGAGGTCCTCTTTGTGCTCGTCATAATACTCGTGAACATCCTCGTCTTTGATTTCCGCCTGGGCCAGATAATTAGAGATGGGCCATTCGACGTACTTCACGCTTACTTTCTCCGGAATCTCGAAATATTTCTTGTGATCGTCGAAGAACGCTTTCACTTCCTCGTCTGAAACCTTGACCTTGCTGACTAGATTGCTGTGGTTCAGCATCAGGTATTCGAGAACAAATGAATCTGTTAGATTGTTCAGTTTCTGGGTCAGTTCAGTGGGGGATGTCCATACCGCCGATTGGAGTATTCCGGCAAGTTTTGCGAGCGTCTTCTCCTGTTTCAAGTACGATTCATAGATTTTCGGGGTCATGCGGAGATTCTGAAGGATTGTCAAGTATCGTTGCTGGTCGAAGGCACCATCCTTGGAGTTAAAGCTTGGATCGCGGTGTAACATTTCGGCGATCTCCTCGGGCGACACTGTTATTCCCATCTTCTCGGCGGCGCGAAGCGCTGCCAGGCGTTTCCACGTGCGAAGTGTCAGTTCTTCGGCTTGTTCGGGCGTCATGCCCGGTTTCTCGCGCATTCCCATCTCATAGTAATGAGCTGTCTGATACTCCTCAGGAGTCACGGGGGCGCCGAAGAGCGTTCCCACGCTACGCGAATTTTCCTTGTTAGCGCCGCAACCGCCTTTTGTCGGTGAGAATGCGCCAACAAACATGACGCAGATTATAACGGCGAAGCAGCCCCATATGACCCTGTTCCGGATTAATCTGTTGAACTTTGTTATCAGCACGTTTCTCTATCCTTAAAAAAATACATCCCAGAGCAGTTGCGTTGCCTGGGATGCATGGCTGTTGTTTCTCAAGCGAATCAACCTGTCATACCCAATGTCTTACCGTTTCCCGACTGGAGTTGGCGAGGGAACTGTCGTCGTAGTTGTAGTTGTCGTCGTAGTTGTGGTGAATGTCGCCGCGCCTTCATCCGATTCACCAGGCTCCGTGGTGGTCGTTGTTTCGCTTGGCGTAGGAACGACATCAGTTGGCAGCCCCTTCTCGACAGCCGTCAATTCCTCCGAATACGTGCTCGATTCTTCCATGGTTCCATCGGGTTTGGTGATGATCGTTGTGACCTGCACCATTCCCTCTCCAATGCTCCTCGTGATCTTGGCGGCCGCGTTCTGCTTCAATTCCACCGTCTTTTCTTCGCCGCTAGCGTCCTTGAATACGATATTGAATGTTCCCTTTACGTTTTTGATCCGTGTGAAAAGTTTGTCGCTGGAACCGGAAACCGTGATACTGCCATCCTTCTCGACCAAGGGAACCTGAAAATTGGGGCCAAACAGCTTCAATTGCCCTTCAGTGCACATTATGATGGCAACATTAAGGTCAAGCTGATTCTCTCTTCTGGCTTCAACGCTGTATTTGCATCCAATTGCATCGCATACCACGGTGGCTGTCACAATGCTGAGGCTATTGTTTTCGTGAAAATCGGGTTCAAGCGATATCTCGATCTTTCCCTGCTCAAGATTGACGATTTTGTGCTTTTGTGCCGCATCTGCCGGATCCTGTGCCATTGTCAACGCTACGTTTGCGGCGAGGCGGCACTCGTTCCCTTCCGAAAATTTAAGCATGGCGGAAGAATCGGCTCCCGTCTTCACGCGCGTTCCGTAGGGATAAGCCTTTCCTTCGACTGCCTGGACAAACTCTGTGGACTCAGGCGCCGCAACCATGCACTCGCCATTTACACTGGCGACGCAGAACAGCGGATCGAAAGCTCCCGCATAAGAAACGGATGTGGACACACACAACATGCCGATCAAGGCGAGTACATTTGATAATTTGTTTTTCATAGAAATCTCCCGGATTAAGCCACTAAATTAATCGGTTTATATTTTTATGATGCTACTTCAACATCGGCGAAACGGTCAAGACATAAGTCTGCGGGTTTTCGCCATTCCGGAGTTGGATGGAAAATGTTGTGCCTTTACTAAGTTAACGGATATTTCGCGGCGCATGCAGAGCGCAAAAAAGAGGGAGCCGCGATTGTTACATTCCTGAAGGCATGATCTGGGGCAGCAGCACTGAAAAAGTGCTGCCTGCGCCGATTTTTGAAGTCAAATCAATGTCTCCCTTGTGATCGCGCACAATGCCACGGGAAATCGAAAGTCCCAGCCCAGTTCCATCCCCTTTTTTCTTCGTTGTGAAAAACGATTGAAATATCTCCTCGCGAAGTTCGTGAGGCACGCCGGTGCCTGTGTCTGCGATGTCGCACTTCCAGTAGTTTGTCCCGTTGCGAGTGCAGGAAACCACGGAAATGGCAAGTTCTCGTTTTGCACGGTCCGCCATGGCATCGCAGGCGTTGGAAATGAGATTGACGAAAACCTGCTCTAACTGGTTCGGTATGCCATTCGTGAAATGATGTCCTTTCTTGACGTCATTTCGGGTGGCGACCATGGCCGATTGTATCTTGCTTTGAGTGATAAAAAGCGCATCGGCCAGGGACTCGAACAGATCAATGGATTCGTATTTTTCGGCCATGCATCTCGAGAAGTTTCTTAGGTGGTCCGCAAGTTTGCGGATCGAGGCTGTTGCCCTTTGCACATCCTCTGCATGGGATTTCAGGCGGTCCATTGGAGCCGCGAGTGAAGCTTCAAGCGCCCCGATTTCTTTAAGCACCATCTCGTTAGAGAGTAGGATGACCGTAAGCGGATTGTTAATGTCATGTGCGACTCCCGAGGCCATTTCGCCTATGGCGGCAAGACGACCTGCATGCACGAGGCTGTTCTGGAGTTCCTTGATCTCCCGAATATCCCTGAGAATTGAAAATGTTCGCAGGAAATTGCCGTTGTCGTCGTAGATGCTGAAGGAACGGATTTCAACGGGAATCGATGTCCCATCTTTCGTCTTCAGTAGGCTCTCAACGGTTTTGTCTCCCCTTTCCTTCAAATCCAGAAAACCCTTTTCGAGGGAATCAATCACTTCATCCGCGTAAATCTGACGGATATTCATGGTGAGTAGATCCTCTTTCGCATAATTGAGCAGGCTTTGGGTTCGCTTGTTCGTATAGACGATGTTTCCTTTATCGTCCACGGAATGTATCATATCTGGAAAGCTGTCCAGAAGGATCTCAAAGATGTCAGCTTCCCGTATTTCCACCTGGTTTATGCGCATTCGGCTCATAACTTATTCCATCTTGACTTCTAGGCGTGCGCGAATACCCTGTCAACGTTTTTCTGGCTCTGCTTGGAGAGTCAACGATCTTTGTTGACGATGGAGAGTGTCTCCCCGGTAAATAAGGGTGGAGATATTTGAAAATGGGTATAATCGAGTCAATATCGAGGCTTGTTGGCAGAGACTGCGGCAACCGTCAGGCCGGGATTTCAGCGGACAAAGCTAACCTGCTGGAAGAAATCAGGCAAAGTGAGTTGTTCAGGGATCTTCCGCCTGCGAATCTTGATGAGATGTTCGCCCGCATGGAAACCATCAACGTGAAGGCCGGGGAGGTCGTTATCCGGGAAGGGGCCGAAGGCGATTACTATTATCTTCTTGTGAGTGGCGAGGTAACTGTATCCCGCCGGCGCCAGAACGATTCGAAGCCCCAAGTGGTTGCAGAATTGTGCGAACCAATCGGGCTTGGTGAAGAAGCTTTGATTTCCAACGCCAAACGCAATGCAACAGTTGCGATGAAAACTTCCGGAACACTCATGCGGCTTTCCAAGGAGGCTTTCAATGATTACGTTAAGGAGCCTCTGATTACGTGGTTGTCTCCAAAAGAGGCGCAAGACAAAATAACGCAAGGCGCCAGATGGATTGACGTGCGCGACCGGGCCGGTTCTCGGGAAGCTCAATTGCCAGATTCGTTAGCTCTGCCGATGGAGGAACTTCGCGAGCGCATGTCCGAACTGGACAAGGAATCGTTCCATATATGCTACTGCGAGAATGGCCGCCTCGGCTCCACAGCCGCGTTTCTCCTGCGACAGCGCGGGTATAATGCCGGCGTCCTCAGGGGCGGACTCCAGAGTCTTAAGCGCGCGGGCGTGGTGTAAGCGTTAATAAGCTCTCCTCAAAGGTCTTTCTTGCAATGGCCACGTTACTTATATGCGCGCTATGCTGAAAAAATATCCCCTGTCGTTATCGTCAATTTCGACGAGCGAAGCTTGAAAGAGATTGGTCAGTGGCCATGGTCCCGTTACGTTGTGGCGAAGCTGGCATTGAAGATACTCGAAGACAAAGCGTAACATGGGATCGGACAAGAAATTTCAGTATAGCGTGATCGGCGACGCGGTTAATCAGGCTGACAGGTTCGAGCCTGTGAACAATTACTATGGAACAGACATAGCCATAGGCGAAACCACGTACGACAAGGCAAAGCATTTTATCGAAGCCAGGCTTCTCGATAGAATAGTTGTGCAGGGGAAAACCCAGCCGGTCCGCTTGTATGAACTGCTTGCAAGGAAGGGCGCGCTGACGGCTGCGAAATCGAAACTCATCCATTTCTACGAAGAAAGTTTGCGGTTGCATTGGGAGCGGAAATGGGACGAAACCATGGCAGCTGTTGACGCAGCATTGGCTCTTGACTCACAGGATGGCCCGACTATTAGATTGCGGCAACGGATCGTCGCATACATTGAAATGCCACCACCCGATAACTGGATGGGTGAATATATCGCTTCGAAAGACTAAAACCGGCTCATTAGAAACAAAGAGGATCACGGCAATGTCGTCGCAGATACTGTTGCTCATAAGCGATAAGGGCACGTCGAATATTCTCACGAACCTTCTGAAGACCGAGGGATACAAGGTGACAGCCACTGGCGACGTGAAGAATGGGCTCGATCTGATTGGCACTGAGAAATTCGACCTGATGCTTGCCAGCGCCAACGAAATGTGGGATCCTGATTTCAGCGCCATAAAGTTGGCGCGCGTCAAGCAGCCCAACATGCGCATCATGGCGATCACAGAAGCCGGTGCAGGCCAAATCTCAGCCAAATTGACCCAGCTTGGAGTACAATCGACAATCGGAAAACCATTGAAAGTCGACAAGCTTCTTGCCGCCGTACAGAAATCGGTTGATTTCGGCGATATGCCGGTCGCCGAGAGTGTGAACCTGAATCTGCAACTCGAAACGGTCTATCCATACGATAATATCGTTTCCGAGAGTGCGTCCATGAAGGCTGTGTGCGACATGATCGGGCGCGTTGCGGCGACCGATGTCTCCGTCATGATTTCAGGAGAACGTGGAACGGGAAAGGGCGCGATCGCCGAAACAATCCATGCGCACAGCAGAAGAAAAGAAGGAACGCTTGTAATGGTGGATTGTTCCTCTGCCGATGTGGAACGTCGTTTGTTCGGAGCGGGCGGGACGACAAATGCGCTCAACGAAGCCAACAGAAACACCCTTTATTTGCGCGATGTCGGGGCTTTGCCTATCGCCGCACAGGAAAAATTATTTCTAATCCTGCGGGACCATAGAATTCCAGTGGCCGGTTTTGACGCTGGCGTGCCGCTGGACGCGCGAATCCTTTCGTCTTGCGATTCTAACATAGAGCAACAGATTGCGAAAGGTGTCTTCAAAAGTGAATTATACAAGCTGCTTAGGGTCATCTTGATCCATGTTCCAGCTCTGCGCGAGCGTCGTCAGGACATAATGCCTTTGGTTCGACGAGTGCTGCGGAAGAATGTCGGCAAGGGCGGCAGCATGCCAGTGTTGACCACAGACGTAGTCGAGCTTCTCGGGAAATACTCCTGGCCCGGAAACATCGCCGAAATCGAAGACATTGCAGCCCATGCCCTGAAGTTGGCCAAAAAAGGCGTAATCTCGAAAGAAAGCCTTCCTCCGGAAATACTCAAATGAGCTGTCGCATCAGCCTCATGCGATGCGAATAGAACTCCTGCGGCGACGCGTTCGACACGCTGAACCGCCTCACAAGCGTGACAGCCAACGACTCTCTAATCTTCTCCGCCACCTACGACTACCGCACCAGAAGATTGACGACGATCACGAACGGTATTACAACCTTCTTCCAGTATGACTCCGGCGACTGTTTCGCTGAGTATGCGGCCAATGGTTCTTTGAATGTTCAATATATGCGCGGCTCCGGCATGGGTGGGGGCATAGGTTCGATCCTGTATAGCAACCGCAACGGCAAGCTTGAATACTTCGACTATAATGGCGTAGGGGACACGGTTCTGTTGACCGATCCCGACTGCGTTGCCAGCGATGGCATTCTCTACGACGCATACGGGAACATTGTTGCCTCAAGCGGCAGTTCTGCAAATAACCGGCTTGCCTTTACCAAGGAACGCGACTTCTCCATCGGGCTCGACAACCACGGCATGAGATACTACGACCCCGAAATAGGCCGCTATATCTCCCGCGATCCAGCAGGTTACGTGGATAGCCTGAACGTCTATCTCTACGTCCACAATAATCCCATCAACCATATTGACCCTCTGGGGTTGAACGACACCTTTGGCCTGGGTACGTTTGGCGATTTGGCTTTGCCTGATCCGGTAGCTA
>CAZASC010000124.1:0-9544 GCA_964487695.1 uncultured Victivallales bacterium | reverse complement strand
AAGCGTTACCACTTTCTATACCCCAAAAAGTCTCATTCCTTGTTTGTTAGCGCACCCATAGAAACAAGTGAAACCGTAACAGCACTCGTGAGACGGGACGGTGTAGACCGGAATGCGCCGCTGTTTCCTTCACTCTCACGACGGAATCGCGGAAAGCATCTGACAACATGCGCGATCGGCAGGATTGTGAAACACGCGATGCGAGACGTTGGCATTGATTCAGAGCGGCTGACCCCGCATAGCCTGCGGCATACAGCGGTTTCGCTCGCAATTGCCGGTGGCGCGTCTCTTATCCAAGCTCAGGCAATGGCCCGGCACAGCAATCCACGGACAACCGTGATCTATTTTCACAACTTCAACAGCGTGAAGGATACTGCGGAAGAATGCATGAGGTTCTGAATGGGGGCGCTCGCATTCCTGTTTCATCTTGATTTGGTGGAGATGCAGCCGCAATATGACGGTGCCTTGATCTTGTGGCCGGCGATGGCATGATGTGGATGGAATATGAAATACGTGGAATCTGAGACTGTGGAACTGAAGAAGTCCACCTCTGAGTTGAAGGAGGCGGTGATCTCCGTCGTCGCCATTCTCAACAAGCATGGGCACGGGAGAATCGTTTTCGGAGTTCGTAACGACGGAGAAATCGTTGGGCAGGATGTGTCACCGAAAACTCTTCGCGATGTTTCCAGTGCCCTATCGGAGAACATCGAGCCTCGCATTTATCCGAAAGTTAAGCAGATCACACGGGGACGCACGACCTGCATCCAAGTTGATTTCGATGGAAAGGACGCACCGTACCTCGCCTATGGCAAAGCCTTCATGAGGGTTGGCGAAGAAGACCGACAAGTCACCGCGCGTGCGCTGGAACGGATGTTCCTTGAGAGGAACAAGGACGCGTGCAGATGGGAGTCTGAACCGTCTGCGAAGGGGCTGGCGGATGTCAACGTCTCTGCCGTAAAGTCGTTTATCAATAAGGCCAATCTCGCGGGCAGAATTGATTTCAAGTTCACCAATGCAACAGACACGTTGACCAAACTGGGACTTATGGATAAGGGCAGACTTCTGAAGGGTGGAGAGGTGTTGTTCTGTGGTGAGAATCCCATGGAAGTTCAGGCTGCAGTTTTCGCCACCACGGACAAGCGCACATTTCTGGATATCAAACAGTTCAAGGGCAATTTATTCGATCTCCTGAGACAATCCGAGACTTACATCAAAGAGCATATGGATTGGAGAGTCGAATTCGGGGGATTGGAACGCAATGAGATACCCGAAGTGCCCTTGGATGCCTTACGGGAAGCTTTGGTCAATTCCCTCTGTCATCGGGATTATCGGATTCCCAAGGGCAACGAAGTGGCCGTATTCAAGGATCGAATCGAGATTTACAATCCGGGCGCTTTTCCTGATGGCTACCAGCCAGAGGACTTCATCACGGGCAGAGAACGATCTATTTTGCGAAATCCTATAATTGCGGAGACGTTATTCAAATGCAAAGACGTTGAACGATGGGGGTCGGGCTTGAAGCGGATTGCCGATGAATGCCTAGAGAAAGATGTGAGCGTCGAGTTCCAGGTTCTAAAGAGCGGCTTTCTTGTGAGCTTCCATCGCAAATCTGGTGGGCGAACAGCGCGCCGTGGCGGATTGAGTTTGAGCGGGACAGAAAAGGTCACTGTAAAGGTCCCAGAAAAGGTCACTGTAAATCAGCGTAAGATGATAGAACATATCGCCCGGAATCCACACGTTACGATAGCTGAGATGGCTCAGACCGTTGATATGTCGGAACGAAAGATCAAAGACAACATCGCCAAACTCAAGACAAAGAATCTGATTCGTCGCATTGGCGCTGACAAAGGTGGTCATTGGGAAATATCCTCTCCGTAGCCCGCATGGATTGCCACAAAGGGCGGTTCCCCGGCCATGTCCTCGTGAATTGGCGACTGTTCTTAACTATTGCCGAAACTCGCTCGGATATGAACGTGGCGTTTTCTGCTTCCGTATGATGTTCCAGCATGGTAAACGGGAAGCAATCGAGCAATCAGGAGAAGACGCTCATGATTATGAAGCTGCAGCCCGACCCCGAAGATGATGCAACTGGACGCAAATGTTATCTTTGCATCGTAAGCAACGAAGAAAACGATCCGAACACGACGCACTACGAACCGTCTATTCACGGAATCTGCGCGATACATGCGGTTGCACTGTGGGAAATCGCAAGCAAAGGACTCGCTTTCGACATGCGCGACTCAACTGTTGTAGTGAAGTTCCAAGAATAGGCGTATGAGCGATGACGTCGGGAAAAGCGACGAGCGTGGTCCACCATCGATGACTGCCGGTAACTTTGAGCTTGCAGGCCAACAAAACGGTTTGCCTTCCCGGAATCGCTGCGTATCATGCTCGGCATTGAACATGAAACCAGACAATGAAGCAGTGAGGATGCTGGACAAGATCCTAGTGGATGCCTATGGGGAAGACGAGCAGCTATTCGCATTCATGATGGCATTCCAAGACGAAGTGCCCTTGCCCGCTGAAGGATCTGTGCTTGGGCAGGCTGTTTCTGTGACGAAAATCGAATATGCAGGTGATTCACGGCGCGGGCTCACGGCAATGTGCGCGAAAGCAGACGGAACAACATACGAAGTCGCTGTATCTGATGTCGTGTTTCCAGATGACTCGAAAGCCACTCTGTTTGCCAAGGCATATCAAGCGTGGCTCGGAAGAGGTGCTGAACTGAAATCCCAATTGGCAGCACAAAGAGAACGGATAAAGGAAACTAAAGCGGGGGTGGGGCAGATTGATATTACCAAGCCTGCAGAATTGATTGTTCTGGGTATCAAGCAGGAAACAGCCCGCTGTAAGCTCGTGGAGACAGGGAAGGAACTTACTCTGCGATCAGCCGATCTGTGGAATGCTGTGCCAGGAGAAATCATCACTGTCAATTCCCGCAAACATTGGAGCTATGCCGGGCATCCATATTTGTCCGGCGATATCACAAGCATGCGATTCGATCTGGCGGCTCTTCGGCTTACGCCGCTTGGTCTCAATGAACGCGGAATCTACGACCCAAAGGATGAATACTGGGGCGAAGAAGGCACGCCGATTGAAGCGTGGGCACAAGCTGTAATAGATCGCGGTCCTCGGCCTCAGTACGAAATAGAGCAAGTTACATCACTTGTGAGACCAGAGGATTATGATGTTGATGACGATCCTATAACAAATGCTGTTGAACTGAGGAATGCTGGTGAATACCTTGAAGCTCAGAAAGCATTAGCGGAACAGCTGACATGTGATCTGCGCTGTCTGGATGCACATGCGCATCTGGGTAATTTCGAGTTTGATGGTTCTCCGGAGAAGGCGCTTCGCCACTACGATATTGGTCGGCAAATCGCAGAGCTGTCGCTGGATAAGGATTTCGAAGGCGCATTACCATGGGGATTCCTTGATAACCGACCCTATCTTCGCTGCTTGCACGGCTACGGGCTTTGCCTCTGGCGCCTCAAGCGATTTGACGAGGCGGCCGATGTCTTCAGCCGTATGCTCTGGCTCAATCCAGCAGATAATCAGGGCGCACGACTTCTCATTGTGGAAGTGTGTGCCGGCAAGGAATGGGAAGAGCATCGCGACGCCTGATCCCGGTTGCCAGAACTCCTATTACTGGCCCTGAATTTGACCCAGAAACCCGCGCACCGGGCAATCCGGATTCGGTGTTTTTCCGCAGATGCAATGGAAACGGCCGACTTCGCACGCCCAGAGATACAATGAACTGAGCGAGCGATGAGCGGGCCATTCAGGCCTTTGCAGAGCCATTTCCTTTGCTCCGGCGATCAAAAATCCCCTCAATTCATCCTGAGCGTAGTTGCTGCTCAACGATTCGGAGACAAGCCCGTGATTCGCCAGAAGACTCGTCAAGTAACCGTCAATAATGGGCACAGGCCGACTCAGCGAGAACAGTGCAACCATACTCGCGGTTTGCGGACCGACTCCCTTGATGCTTCTCAAACTCAGCAGTATTTGATCGTCTGTCATTTTTGAACAGTCCATGTTCAACACGTTGCGTACAAGGCTCTGCACACAGTCATATTTCTTTCTCCAGAAGTCGCCGGGCGTTGGATACTCCAGAAGACTGCTGATATCGAGCGCCGGCACTTTTCTCAAGCCATCATCTGTCCAGGGACTCTTCACCGCAGGATTGTCATCTTCCCTTTTGTGGTAGTATTTGATCACCGACAGGGCGGCGATCCGTCGCCGGTCATTCATGTCGGTGGTTCCTGTTATCACCTTTATCATCATGGATCCTCCCGGCCCCTGACTCTTTGCCCATGATAACAGGTCGTCTGCGGCTGCTTCATTCATGGCGGACTGGATACCAGCAAGCAACTCAGGCATGACGGCAATCCGAAGTTGAACGAGAGCATAGGTTGCAACTTCGCGTGTGGTCCTCTGGATCAGAACTGCCTCCAGGCCCCGATCTGCTCCTGTCTGATTCAGTTCCCAGTCTTTTCTCTGAAGACCCGGTATCTTCTCCAGCGCTTCGAACATACTGCGATATATGAACTTGAACATACGCCACTCTCCTTTCATGGTGTTTCGATCAGATTCGTCATGCAAAACTTGGCTTTCATTCCAACCTCGTCACAGATACGCAGGAAAGGCTGAACGATCTCGCGGTCCGCAATATCTTTGGGCAGACGAAAACTGCCGCCGTGCCATACCGGTTTTCCAGGCAGGGACATGGCGCGGTAAACTTCCTTCATCTGTATGATGGCAGGATTCATCTTTCTCATGCGTGGCTGAACGAGTTTGACAGGCGAATACACTACATGCCGAGCGCCGACCTGCTTCGCAAACGCAACGAGTTCATGGAGGTCATCGAGTGTCTGCGCCTCGGGCAAGCCAAAATCGGCGAGGCTTTTCTCGCCGGGAATAGGAGAGCGAGGGAATAGCGGATCAATTCTTAGTACGACTGGCACGCCGGAGGAACGAAACGCAACAATAGCGGCCTTTCGATCTTCCACACTCGGCGCGCATGGATCATAGAACATCCTCGCTTCTTCACGCCAGAACGCCAAACTCACCTCAATTTGAAACCCAGGCAACTGCCCTTTTTCGAAATCGTGATGCTTCGGATGTTTGTCCGGGAGAATGTTGAGTTCTTTGAACAGCGCGACATATCCGTTCCTCACTGCGAAAGACGGGTTCTTTGTCAGAATTGTTACGGTGGTGAAACGGTGACGGCGCACGAGAATCTGACGCAGAGCGTATTCCGTATGCCTAAAACGCGATTCCATCCCTTCCTGAAAAGGATCAGTGCTGTTGCTCAGATGAACAGGCGCAGACGGAACATCGAATCTTTCAAGGTCGCTGATGTCTTTGTCTACAAGTCTCTCGAAACCTTCCTTGTGTGCCACACGATCAGCCATGTATCCACATGCATAACAATAAACACAATTGTGGCAGCATCCAACATAGGTGTTTATGCAGTAGCGATGGCCACTCGGGAAAATACTTTGCGCCGCAAACGGGCAGTACCACTTGATGACTTTTGGCCGCGTTGGTTCGATTATTGCCTTGCTGGAAGTCTGCGGCAGGAAGTAACGCGCCAACGCAATTTGTTCATGCGCGGGCAAACATTCCCACACAGGCCTGAACTTCGGGTTGATGCGCGTGATCAGATCAAAATCATTCGGGTTGATGGTGTTCATATGCCAACCTTTCGTTTTAGATGAATAATCAGCACACAGAATTCCTTGCACATGCGTTCTGCCAATAGCCGGCTATGACAGTGGACGGCATCCTCTTCTGCGCACAACAGGCATGGAGTCTTGAAAACCTGGAGATGCTCTTTGATCAGCTTGATCATCTCACGGTCCGCGATGAGTTTGCTGTACTGTTCAACGTAAGCAGACCAATCACCCCCAGCTCTCCACGCTGCCTGCATCTGCGCAGTAGGCGCCAGTCTTACGTCATGCCGATACGCTATGCCGTGCCCTTCAACCAACTCCTTTATGTGTCTGCCTGATGCGAAGCGATAGCGCTGGCCTTCATTCTTCAGCCTGACATCAAGGACGAGATCAATGTTGTGGCTTTGAAGTAGGTCCGTGAACGCGCCATCGTTCATGCCTTGAGTTCCGATTGTGTATATCGCCTTTACCCCGTTTCTCCGTGCTTCCACCGCTGCCGAGTCGGCCTTGGCATTTGCCATCGCTTCATCAGAAACGTTCTCTTTTTCCCACTGTGCGGTCATTGCATGATTGTACTCTTCGAAATCTACGAATTCGTCCAGGCGCGATGCCATCCAGTCTTCACCAAGAATCTCGTAGATCATCTTCCGAATCGTGTCTTTCCATCTTATCTTCGCATTGTCCTTCAAGTTGCGATAAAGCTCCATTATCTGTGTTGCATTCATGGACTGGGCAAGCTCGATTCCCCTTTGCAGCGTCAGCGCATCAGCTCCATTCATTGCCAATCGTTGCTTCACGTCATTCATCATGCCGATCCAGATCGTGTCGGTGACAAACGGCGTTACAGCTTTGACGACGCGCTCAACGTTGGTATCCAGCATGGGCTCACAGGAAATACTGGTCTGAAATCCCATGTCGCTGGCCATTTCCAGCGCAAGTATTCGTTCCACAAAACTCGGCGCATTGGGTTCCCAGAACTTCAAAACGGTATCGTCGGTTGACCCTATCGTGAATCTGAAGATCAACCTGTCTTTGAAATTCCCGAACCTTTCGCAGATGGCGCTGATGCACTTGACCTGCGGCTTTGATACAACCAGGATTGTATGGCCGCGGCTCAACATGCGATCAAGCGCATCCATGCAAATGTCGAGGTTCTCGATAGTAATGTCATGCGTGGACGGAAACATGATTCGCGTCGGTTTGCCTTTGCCTGTTTTGGCCAGTCTGTCGGGCAGTGCAATCTGATCCTTCCACGTCTCCGGTGTGTTGCGGCCGAATCGAATTGCCATCGCTTTTGCCCAGCAATATTTACAATCATTTCTGCATCCGTTGCATATATTGCGCGTGGTATTTGCCCATTCGTTTGTTCCAGTAATGGTTTTCATGACTGAACCTTTCTTTGTGATATGAATTGTTTCTCAATGCGTATCATTAATCGTCAAAACGGAAGCGGATCGTCCTTCCACTGCCACCATCTGCCTCGTTCGGCGCTTTGCCATCATCAGCCCCGTTACCGGCCTTGGCCATGAGACATATGCGGTTCATTGCCGGCATGATCTATCCTGCTCTGTCTTGTTGTTTTGTAGCGCTTGTTTTGCGCGTGACCGAACGTCGCTGCGGCGACGCGATAATTCCCGATTGAAACGATTCTTAGAGTCCCTGATCCGTCTTGCAACGGCGGCAAAGAGAAGCAGCAGAAGAATTGCTAAACCAAGGGCTGCGTATGGGAGCAGGATGGCCGTAATCCACTGACCGTTCAAAGTGGTCAGGCCCAAAAAACATAACCCTGCCACACAAAATGGAATGACCGGATTGTCAAGACCGGGGCACTCTCTCAGTGCTTTCCATGAGACCGCCAGAGTGAGCAACGATACTATTCCTGCAACAATGTAAGTCAGAAACGTCATGTTCATTCTTCATCCCGCCTTTCTTTGCTCAGCATGTTGAGTGTTGATGCTGATTGCTGAACACAGCTACCTAATCATGCCGCTATTGTCTCATGTATGGCATTTAGTGCCACGGAGATGGTTGGGTTATTGTGGTAAATGGTGGTACGACGTTTGCGGAGGTATAGAGAACCGAGCGTTCTGAATATGCTGAATCAAGTGCGCGTAGGTGTAACTGGGCAGGGGCGGGATAATGAAGACGGTAATCTTAATTGCCTCTTGAATATGATCGGATGAAATTGAGCAGTCCATTTGCATCCATCACATTCACCCGTTTCACTGATGTTTTGATGGGAACCTGAGCATTCGGAAACACGATCACGGCAACATACCACCTATTGAGTCCGAACACCTTCTTCGCCATGCCTCGAAGCCAGCGAATGTTTCTGTTTACCTGGCAGAGATAATTCTTCGCGAATGGTCGGGTGTTCAGCAGAAGTTGTTTCCCATCCGTTGTGATCCGCCCGTGATGAGATTTGGTCTCCACCAGGAAAGCAACGCCATCAGGCCGGATGATAAAATGATCAATATTCCCGTACTTGAAACGGATATTGTTGAAAACGAGATAGCCATCAGAAGTGAGTTGTTCCAGCAACGCTGCGACTTCTTTCTCTGCTTTTGACCATGCAGGCTCCATGCGTAATGAAAGACACACACGCTTAAATATGTTGCCATTCCCGGGAATTCGCTTCACCGAAGAACCGGCAGCTATTTATAGGGGCTTCCCTTTCCTTATATATGGGGCAGGGCGATTACCGGCAAGGGCAGGGGAGGCAAAGACCGATTTACAAGTCAAGGGGCGAGCAGCAGATAGGAGAGTTCCTCTCACAAAACAGAATACCATTCATCTACGAGAAGCCCACTGCTGTCATGGATCGCGGGCTGCTCCGGCTTAATTACCCGGACTTCAGCCTGCAATACGGTCCGCTTATCGAATATTTCGGAATCAACGGTGATCAACACTATATCGAACAAGCCCGCCACAAGCTCAAAGTGTACCGCGAGAATCAATACGATGTCATTCCTGTTTACCCGCCGGACATGTGCAATGGTTGGCAAGACGGCCTGCTTGAAAGAATCGGCTGGACGTTGGAGAGGCGGCTGATGGATTTCAGGAATGGGCAACGGCAAGATGAAAAAGTACCTTTACGGACACGGCATGATTTTGATAGTTCTTCCACTTCAAGCGGGGACTGACAAACGCATGTCGTGCTAACCGGCTAATTATGTCGGCGATGACTAACTCCCCCATTTGCGACAGTGCGACCTGTTCCCGCCGTTCAAATCCTCCTGGTTCAGATTCTATTTCATGCTGTGAGTGTCTTCCCGCGCAAGGCAAGAGACTCACCAACTTCTATCTTGCTCCTCATACAGGCCTAATCCTCATTTGATGAACTTGCATCGCGATAGAAGAGAACTCACAACACAGGAAATCTGTTGACACGTCTTGAACGATCAGGGTAGCGTATCAGCGGGTAAGTTGATCATGGTTTTCTTTATTTGGCCTTGAAGCAGATGGGGGGTAAGTCAGCGTGCAAGGCGGCAGAGCAACAGCAGAATCAGTACGGCAGATCGGTGCGCGGGATTTTGTAGCCGATGGGCCATTTTCCATCCGATCCCTTCAGAATTTTTCCTATGTGCGCTGTCAGCTTTTCCTTACAACAAGTGTCAACCTTTGCCGACAGACAGGGTCTTGCAGGAATTGATAATGTGGCAGAAAAAGATGCGAGACGGTACTCGCTCACTTTGCAAAACAACGGGGAATAGAAGTTGTCGGAACATATAACGAGGAGGTGTAGGATGAAACGAGGAAGAATGCGGATGCTGGGAGTCATCGGGACGGTTCTATGTGTTTGCAGTTTCGCTGGAGCGGCCAACTTTTCTTCCTGGCAGCAGAATCTGCAGATCACATTCAGCGGCTAT
>CAZASC010000123.1:4960-9571 GCA_964487695.1 uncultured Victivallales bacterium | reverse complement strand
TCAATCCCTACTACATAGTCCGAAAGGGATTGTTTGAAGGAATAAAGGCCAACTCGAAGAACATGCGTGGCCGGCTGCTGGATTTCGGTTGTGGCAGCAAGCCTTACAAGAACCTCTTTGCCGTGGATGAATATGTGGGGCTGGACATCGAAAGGAGGGGACATGACCACGCCGATGAAGAAGTGGATGTTCTGTACGACGGACTTGTGTTGCCATTTAAAGACGGGTGCTTTGACTCTGTCTTCTCATCAGAAGTATTCGAACATGTGTTTAATCCGGAAAATATTTTACGGGAATTACACCGCGTGATGAAACCGGGCGGTGCGATTCTGCTGACAACGTGTTTTGCCTGGGATGAGCACGAAATTCCGTGGGATTTTGCCCGATACACTTCGTTCGGACTTAAGCACCTCTTCGAATCCGCCGGATTTGAAGTAATCGTCATGGAGAAGACGACGCGGTACGTTGAGACGGTCTTCCAGATGTGGAACGCTTACATCAGCCAGTTCGTGCTGCCTTCGAACAATTACTTGAAGCTTCTGCTTGCGCCATTTGTGACGGCCCCGGTAACGATTGTTGGAATGCTCCTGAGCCTCATACTTCCGGATAAACGGACATTCTACCATAATAACATCATTGTGGCCCGAAAGCGCGACGACACCAATCTTGAGAACCAACAGTGAGGATCCTCTTTATATATTCGCTTGACGATACCCAATCCATGGCGCGCCCTCTGCGATCCTGGACAAGCATGCAATTTGGATTATCCTATATTTCCTCCATCTTGAAAGCTGACGGTCATGAGACCAAACTTGTTGTATTGGGCAGCAATACTCGCAGCTCTCATAACGAAAGAATACTGAACACACACATGGATGAGTTCTCTCCAGATCTCGTCGGTTTTACCGCTGTGGCGTCCCAGTATCCATTTATCGAACAAATTGCCGGTATATTGAAATGCCGCTGGCCAGATAAGTACCTGGTTATCGGCGGAGTTCATGCCACCTTGAATCCTTCTGAAGTGATACGAGGGTCCTTTGACGCCGTTTGCATCGGGGAAGGGGAATATCCGATGTTGGAATTGTGTCGCCAACTGGAATCCGGAGCTGTCCCGCACGGAATCGCAAATCTATGGATAAAGTCACGTGACGGAAGAATCGAGAGGAACGCACCGCGGCCTTTCTTTCAGGATGTCGACAGCCTGCCATTTCCGGACCGGGCAATATGGACGCCATGGGTGAATGAACAACTTGGGGCGGAGGTCGCGGTGTTGCTTGGACGCGGCTGTCCGTACGGTTGTACATATTGTTGCAATCATGCGCTCAAGAAAGTCGCTTCAGGAAAATATGTGAGGTTTCGTTCTCCTGGGAACATCATTGATGAAGTTGCCTTTCTTCACGCAACGCACCCAACTCAATCGAAGGTATATTTTGAAGTTGAGTCGATAGCGTTGAATAAGGATTGGCTCATTGAGTTTTGCAATCAACTTGAAGTGCTCAATGACACAATTGATCGTTCTATCTCGTATGGCTGCAATTTTCGCATTTCACCGCAGGCAATGGATGAAGAGATATTCTTTGCCTTGCGAAGAGCGAATTTCACCAGAATCAATATCGGGCTCGAGTCTGGCAGCGAACGAATTCGCCGGGAAGTGCTGAAAAGGGACTATTCGAACAAGGATTTCCTGGATGTCACTGTCATGGCACGCAAGGTCGGACTCAAGATATCCGTGTTTAATATGATAGGTCTTCCTGAAGAAACCTTTTCTGACCATATGGAAACAGTTTCATTGAATCGCCAATGCCAGCCGGATAATCACTACACGGGGATCTTTTTCCCTTATCCAGGAACGGAACTATACGATCTGTGCATACGAAAGAATCTCATAGTTCTTCCGATTGATAACCGGCTGGAAAGAAGTCAACCCGTTATTGAACTTCCTCTTTTTACGAGAAGCCAGATTCGACGAGCATACACGTTGTTCAATTATCGTATCTACAAAGGCTTCAGGCCGTTCTGGTGGATCCTGATGCAAACAGTAATGACAAAAATTCGAGGCAGTGTCGCTATCTACAGCCTGTTCAGGCGGGTCGTTCAATGGCCGGGAATGAACCTTCTGCGCGAAAGACTGGCAAGAACGTGATGGAAACGGGTTGCGCACAATCATGAATGGCGAAGCCAAATTCAAGGTGCTGTTGGCGACATGCATGGAGTCTGACAATTGGATCAGCATACATACATATAACCGGCAGATCCTTGCCGGGCTGCAGTGCCGCACAGATGAGTTGAGTGTCTCGACGATACATCCCTTTGGAGGCAACATTTCGAGCGCGACCGTACGTGCCTTTGTGCGACGATTCATCTATCCTCTGCATGTCCGCGCCGCTGTGGCCGGAGCAGGAAAGAGCACAATTCTTCACGTCACGGATCAGTTTTATGCGTATCTCTTGCCATCTGATTGTCCGGGTATTGTTACGTGTCATGATATCGCTGAATACAGATGTAGCGATATGACTGCCGCCCAATTAAGCAGGTGGAAGAAAAGAATCGAACACCTGAAGTTTGCAAGTTTGATCTTTGCGGATTCGCACGCCACGGCTACAGACTTGAGAGAGATGCTCGGGATAGGCGAAGACCGGATCATGGTCAATCACATGGGGGTTGACGAAGATTTCGGGAGACTGTCGGCTGATCATTCCTTCTCGCCCGAGGTATCGCGTCTTGTCGGATTGGCAGAACACGGCGTCTTGGCGCTGCATGTAGGAGTCAACCTGACCAGGAAGAACATATCGTTGATGCTCGAAGCGATTGCCTTGGTGCGCAACGCCGGCATTCCTGTCCATCTTGTTAAAGTCGGTGATGTCCTGTGCCGGGACGCGGTCGGATGCGAACGGGCTTTCACGGTCGAGAATAGAAACGGCAGATATTCAGGATTGGTGGACCAGTTAGGAATAAGGGACTGTATCATCGACATGGGCAGGGTCGATAGAACTACTTTGATCGAACTCTACAACATTTGCAATGTATTCCTGTTCCCGTCTCTGCATGAAGGGTTCGGTTTTCCGATTCTCGAAGCCCAGGCATGCGGGTGTCCGTGCGTGCTTGCAAACACCTCATGCCTTCCGGAAATTGGCGGCGATGCCGCGTTGTTCCATGATCCGAAGAATGCGCGTGCGATGGCGGATTGCATGGTTAATCTGGCCAAAGACCGTGCTCTGCGGGACAACCTGGCATTGAAAGGATTACAGAATGTCAGGAAGTTCACGTGGGAGGCGCATGTTGAGCGATTGGTCAAAGGATATCGTCGGGTTCTCGGTTCGTAGTGCACGCATCGCTTCCAAGGCGCAAACGACATGGTTGATGTACTGGTTGTAGGGCAAACGCCTCCACCATTTCACGGGCAGGCGGTAATGGTGGACATCCTCTTGAAGGGTGGATGCAAGGACCTCAAACTGCATCACGTCAGGATGTCGTTTTCCAGGACTGTTTCCGAGGTGGGTAAATTCACTTTGCGGAAACTGTGGCACCAATTCTATGTGATTATCGCGATCGTTATTGCGCGGCTGAAGTACGGTGCGCGGGTTCTGTATTATGTTCCGGGCGGTCCGTCAAGAATGCCGGTATATCGGGATATAATAATACTATTGGCGACAAGATGGATGTTTCAACGGCTGGTGTTTCATATTCACGCATGCGGGATATCAGAGTATCTTGACCAGCAACCGCGATGGCTTCGGTCCGCGTACTTGCTGGCTTGCGGAAGACCTTACTTGGTAATTGAACTATCCGACTTCGGTCCGCAGGACGCGCAATATCTGAAAGCTCAGAAGAGGGTGGTGATCCCGAATGGCCTCAAAGATGAATTCCCGGCATGTAGTGTGGTAGCGTCACACGAGAACAGTGAGCCCGTGATCCTATTCGTGGGTGCTTTGATGGAGACAAAGGGAATCATGGTTCTTCTGGAGGCGTCCGCCATTCTCAAGCAAGCTGGAATTCCATTCAGACTGGACATCGTAGGCGAGACGACTGATCGGCTGTTTTATGACAGGATGAATGAATATGTCGCAGCTCACGGATTAACAGGCAGTGTATGTTTCCTTGGTCTTCGCACCGGCAATGAGAAGAACATGACTTATCTGAATTCCGACGTATTCTGCTTTCCATCGTTCTATCCAGCGGAAGGCATGCCGCTGGTTGTGATCGAGGCCATGCAGTTCCGTCTTCCGGTAGTGGCGACGGCATGGCGCGGCATCCAGCAATTGGTCAAGAATAACGAGACCGGTTACCTTGTGCCTGCAAACGACGCCCGGATGGTGGCTGAGAAGCTGGCGGGCTTGCTGACCAATCGTGATGTGCGTAGAACTATGGGTGAGAAAGCGCGCCAGTACTATCTGCGCGAGTTTACAGATCTGAAATGGCGAGAGCGGATGAATGCCGCCCTCAGCATGTGAACAGGTTATCGAACATGTCAGACAGTCGACGAATCGTAGATCCAGCATCGCTCAGTCTGGAGGAGAAGGAACAACTTGAAATAGACTGGTATTTGCATGCGACAAAACCAGGCGGCGAATGCGATTGGTCGAATGTCGATTCCATTATAAACAAGTTTGA
>CAZASC010000123.1:0-4860 GCA_964487695.1 uncultured Victivallales bacterium | reverse complement strand
TTATCCGCTCTTTAAGTGGACGCAGCAAAGGCAGAGAAGCGACTGTCCGGAGGACCTTATTCAGCATACGAAGCTATGCGTACTGGCTGAAAGGGCGGGCTTCTCCTCTCAAATGGACTTCATCCTGGATTCGATTCTCGGTCAGACTAACCTCCTTAAAGCTCTCAAGTGGACAAACTATATGGGTGCGTTACGATTCATACCCGGACTGCGCAGACTGCCATTGTCTATCTGCACTTTTGTGTTTCGAAAGGCAGCTGACTAGTGGCAGGAGCTTCGCAAGAAAGGCGTCTACGGATTCATCATGTCTTTGGGTATCTCTATGTCGGTGACCGTGTGTGCAGCGCTCACGGAACCGCTTGGAGTGTTCCGCGTGGCCAGTTCCAATAGGCGGCCCGCGAATATCGCAATGACAGCCTGCAGAAGCAGGTCGAAAGGCAACCGATACCGGACGCGCGTGAAGAAGATTGCGGCGAACGCACCGTTGGTCACGTAAAGCATCAGGGCAAACCGCTCGAAGGAATCGAGAGGCAGACGGCGTGCCATCGAGAGACGAACCATCACGAGCAGGAGCAGCGAACCGTAGGTGGCCAGCGCAAGAATGTCGCGAAACGCGGACATCTCCGTTTTGGTAAGCAGCCTGTTCCTGTAGTTGAAGTAGTTCAGGAATTTCAGGACGTATAGCCGTGCTGCGCGGCCAGGTTCCTTTGCGATGCCACGTATGGCCTCTTTCGCGAAATAACGGTCACGATGAATCTCGTCCATTCCAGTGGCGGCTGCGCGAAAAGGCGTGATGTCGGCGTTGGGTCCATCGTTCGGTCCCGCAGTGGTCGCGTTGCCCATGAGCAGCATGCCTCCGGAGTTACTGGAGATGAATACTGGCGTCCCAAACGCCTGGTAGTTTCGCATCAGCCATGGTGCGAGCATCAAGGCGACTGCCAGCGCGGCCGGCACAATGCTGCGCATCCAGGCTTTCCCGTCGCGCCACACGAGCCAGGCCAGGAGAAACAGAAAGCTGAAGATGAATGTTGGCACCGTCAGTATCAGTGCGCCGAACAGGATGCCGATACCGATGGAGCGGCGCGGGCCGGGCGCAGGCGCACCGAATGCGAGCGCCAGAGCGGCTATAAAAAGCAAGGATGTTACGGTTTGCGGAAACAGTGTGCCAGCCGTGTAAAAATAAAGAGGATAGCCTGCAATCAACAGCGCACCGCACGCGGCGCTCAAGGGCGTGTAGTGGCTGTTCAGGAAGCGAAACAGAATGACGATGAGCAGCGCGAGGGCAAAGTAGTTCAGCATCCGCACGGTGAAGATGCCCAAACCCATGCGGAACACTGTGGCGATCAGAGCCGGGTAGCCGGGTGGGCGAATGGCGGTCGGATTCACGCCGTCCAGCGAGAAGCAGCCGTGGGCAACCAGATTAGTCGCGATGCCTGCGTATTCGGTCTCGTCAGAATATCGCAATGCGTCGCTCATGCGGTTACAGTAGAAGAACCCGCCGGTGAGTATGCCAGCCACTGTCGCCGCCGTTACGGTTGCGGCATGGCGTTGCGTCCAATCGGCCAGCGCAATCAGTACGCGGCCACAGTGAGTTCGAAGCGATGCCATAGGTTCTGAGTGTGAAACATATCTGCAAATACCGTCAAGCAGTAAAGCATTTCGAGGTAGTCTCGCGATGACCGCATCGCCTCCACGTTTCCATGTTCTGACAACAGGCGTAACGGCTGTTACGTTTGCCGGCGCGTTGGATGTCATTGCCGGATGGATTGCCAGTCGCGCTCGCCAATATGTAAATGTCTGTCCTTCCGACTTGGTTCTGAAGGCATACGACGACCCAACCCTCGCGGCGATCGTCAACGCTTCGGGAATGACCGTGCCTGACGGAATGCCTCTTGTCTGGATAGGACGGATGCGTAAGTTTGACGTGGAGCGTGTGTATGGACCCGACCTGATGCTGGCGCTTTGCAGGTACGGCGCAAAAGCGGGATGGAGACACTATTTCTACGGAGGCACTTCCGCTGTTATCGAAGATCTTGTCGGTGGTCTTACACAACGCGTTCCGGGGCTGCAAGTGGCGGGAGCTTGGGCTCCGCCTTTCCGAAGCTTGTCAAAAGAAGAAGAGGTGGAGGTTGCAGGAAGGATCAACGCAAGCCGCCCCGACGTGGTATGGGTCGGCATAGGAACGCCCAAGCAGGATTTCTGGATGGCCAATTTTCGCCAGCGACTTGAAGCGCCGGTGCTGATCGCCGTCGGCGCCGCCTTCAATTTTCATGCCGGCCACGTGCGGCAAGCCCCGCGATGGATGATGCGTTGCGGATTGGAGTGGTTCTTCCGCCTTTGCATGGAACCTCGCCGTTTGTGGCGGCGCTACTTGATCGGTATACCGCGTTTTGTGTGGCTCGTCCTGCGACAAGCTGCTCAAGACGAGTCGGTTCGGTAGCGTCGTGGCTACGACCTGAGGCGTACCTCGATTCTGTTATCGCTTTGGACGGTTGCTATGAAGATTCGTTCTCCGAGAGAGAATATGATGTCATAGTTTAAAAGATTCAGACGGAGAACAAGCGCCGTTGGGACGACGTCAAGAGAGCAGACTAAGAGCATGCTTGTATCAACCGTCCCTGACATGCTAATTGGAAGACCAATGTGTTTGCGGTATATCGTCAATAGCCGGGAAGAATAGAAACTCCATGGGTGATTGGACGCAAAAGGTCAAAATCTGTATCTGGGTTGTCATGGGCGCTTTGGTGGTTTACCTGTTCGGCATCACGGGGAACACCGAGGAAATAGCCATACAGGGGCATTCGGCCATTATATGGATGGTTGGGAGATGGAATTTGGCGAGCACGGACATGTCCCACGGCTGGCTGATTCCTTTCGTCAGTCTTTACATGGTCTGGTGGAAACGGAATGAGCTTGGCGATGCGTCAAAGCGACTGAGCTGGTTTGGGTTTGGCGTCGTCGTAGCGGCCCTGTTGTTGTATATGGCCGGACTGCGTGTCCAACAAACCCGTATTGTGCTTGTGTCGCTGATCGCGCTTTTGTGGGGAATTCCGTTCTTTCTGTTTGGCAAACAGGCTGCCAGGATTCTGGCTTATCCCTGTGCCTATCTTCTCTTCTGTATCCCGATGACTTTCCTGGACGATCTGACGTTTGGACTTCGACTCATCAGCACAACAGTTTCGACCAGCCTTCTTAACGGTTTGGGAATAGCAACGGAACGGATTGGCACAGGCATCCACGTCAAGGCCGGTGCGGGGCTATTGCTGGATGTTGCGCAGCCGTGCAGTGGACTGCATTATCTCCTTGCGATGGTGGCGTTGACGACCGCCTATGCTTTCTTTACGCAAAGATCGCCTGTCAAACGCGCAATTTTGTGTGTTTCGGCAGTTCCGCTGGCCATGGCAGGCAACGTCGTCCGGATCACGCTGATCGCCCTGGTTGGAATCTGTTTCGGCGCGAAACTGGCACTGGGATTCTATCATGACTATTCCGGATATGTCGTGTTTCTGACTGCAAGTCTTTTAATGCTAGGCATTGGAAACCTGTTGGAGCTTCCGTGGTTGAAACGCCAAACTGGCGAATCCGGGTCTCCTGTCAGGGCGAAAGAGAATTTGCCTTCACCGCGGCAAAAAGAACGGTTGCCGTTTCTTGGCCCTATACTTCTGCTGGTGCTGCTGGGCATGGTGGCAATTGCAGTATACACTCACTTTATAATCAGGGTTACCGAGGCATCGCTGGATACATCCGATATTCGACAGGAACTTCCTGATACCGTCGGGGATTGGCGGGGCGAAGATGTCTTCTATTGTCAGAACGATCAATGCGCCCGGTCGTTCCTTGCTCATGAATTGGGCGCCATGCGGACTTGCCCCGTGTGCGGCGGGGCTCTGGCTCGCATCTCGCTGGGTGAACGCACGCTTCTTCCTCATGACACGCTGATCGTTCGGAAGGCATATTTCAATCCCGGCGGCAAACGAATGCTCGTCACTATCGTATTGTCCGGCAGCGAACAACGCAGCATTCACCGTCCTCAGCAATGTCTCCCGGCACAGGGCTTTGCCATCGAGCAAAGTTCAGTTTTGTCCGTGCCCCTGGCCGGACGTCCGTCTCTTAGCCTGGCGTTAATCCACGCTACTGCTCAATCGGCGCGATCCAATAAGTCGGCGCCGCAGACGGTGCTGGCTTACTGGTTCGCGGGTGGCGGGCATGAAACGTGCGGTAATTTTGAAAGACTGGCCTTCATGGCATGGGACAACTTGTTTCATGGCATCAGGTCTCGCTGGGCATATGTATCTCTACAGACCCAGGAGGATGATGCTGTCCAACCCGCAGAGCATCGCATAGCCGAATTCATTTACAGACTGTACCCTATGTTGAAGTCCGATTCTCGTGAAGGAATGAAGCTGTCTTTGCCCGGACATTCTTCCGGAAGCACATCTCCGCTTCCGTGATTGGGCAGAGCTTTCTATATAAGCCGATAGTTACATCTTGCGGCTTATGTCAGGCTATCGATAGTGTGTTAATACGCGCCTTTTGCGAACAACACTACCCAGAAGGTCTTTAGAAATATCCTCAGGTCGAGGATCCAATTCCGGTTTCTCAGATAATAAACATCCAGTATGCACATGTTGTGGAAGTCAACATCGCTGCGTCCTGAAACCTGCCACAAGCACGTCAGTCCCGGCAGCCCCGCGTGCCTGCTATAGTGCCATTCCTCGTAGTAATTCTGAAAGTCCCTCCTGGGCAGAGGACGAGGCCCGACGAGCGTCATTTCCCCCCGCATCACGTTCAGCAATTGCAGCAACTCGTCCAGGCTGAATCTCCTCAGTAAACGCCCGACCGGCGTCACCCTTGCGTCCT
>CAZASC010000122.1:0-9863 GCA_964487695.1 uncultured Victivallales bacterium | reverse complement strand
GAGGGCCTCGCTGTCAGCGGCGATCCGGCCTTCATTCTCGCGTGGCGCGACTCGCTGACTGGACTCGAATATCTGCGTCGGGCCAATGACTTGTCGGAACGCGGGCTGACGCTCGGACTGCACGCTTATCAGTGCCACGTTTTGCTCGACTGGCGGGAGCTTCGTGCGACCGCCGAGCAACCTTGGGATCGGCTCTCGGATCACTTGAATGGACGCGGCGTTCCCAACCTTGACGATGCGCTTGTTAATTTGGAATTGCAGCCGGCGCACGACGCGCTGCGGCAACTTCTTGATCCTGATATGGTGCGGATGTTTGCCGATCTAGCCGAACATCCTAGGACGCAAGCAATCGGTGTGAGCAAAGAAAATGAAATTGCGCGGCGCGAATTCTTTGATACGGCATGGATACGTTGCGAGAACTTTTTGCGGCTTGCGCAGAAGGCCTACATTTCGCGCGCGGAAACGGCCAAGAAAGTAGAGCCGGCGAACCCAGCGCTGCTCGGACAAGCTTTTCGCGAGCGTCTGCGTGCGGCGATGCGCATACCGGCTGTCGAGGCACAGTTCCCGGCACCATGGACTGTGGCGGCACGGCGGATGCTGCCGAGCCCGAGTCCGCAACTGACGGCGACGGCGATGTGGGGACCGGTGCTTTGCTGGTGCGCACTGGAGTTGCTAGCGGAATCGATTGATGTCGAGAATACGGCGCTAGTCGCGCTCGATCTTTTTGATCGCCTGCGATTGCGTGAGCCATTTGCCGAGATTTATACAAGACTGGGACTTGAAGGCGAAGAGGCATGGCGTGTTGCTGCTCGCATCAAGGTCGTATTGCTGACCGGAGCGGGCATAGGCCAAGCGGAAGAGATGCAATTGGGCGAGGCGTCCGAACAAGAAGAATCGGCAGCCGAAATTTGCCCGACAATTGCGCCGGTTCTATGGCTTGATCCCGATGTACGCTGGTTGACCGGAGTACATGATGACGCGGGGAGCGCATACATTGTGCGCGAACGATATGAAGAGTTGCTGTGGTGGCTACTCATGCCGTCCCTGCTCAGACTTGCAGGCGAATCCGCACCGAACGGCGCAGCGGTTGAAGGCATGAGCCGAAGCATTGCGGATGCGCTGGACACGGCGGAGGCGGCGGGGTACCGCGTCGATTTGCTGATTGGACCTGAACCTGTGGATAACGATCTTGAAGCGAAATTACAGGCAGTTGTCCGCGATGGCGAAGAAGCGGAGTTCACGGGCACAGGAGAGCTAGAGGCTGATTCTTCGGATGTTGCGGAGACGAATAAGGCTGCTGCTACTCACGGTCGGGTTGAAGAAAAGACGCTCAACGGCTAAAGAGCCGGCGCTAGTTACACAATTTTTTGACCATTAGGAATCCAAACTTCGGCCATCGGTCGGATAGGCAAAATCATGCCTTAAATAAAGGAACCATAGAAATATCTTGCAAAAAATTGACCATTGCGCGGCACAAGAACAGGACCTCACTCCTGAAAATCTGCATGTCTCTAGCTGATTGTGCAATGTTGCACAGACGATTTTTAGCTGAAATAGGAAACTGAGACACATCGCAACGGCGGAACATGCCAATCGTACTGACCTGAGTTCTCGGAGCCTGGATAATCATCACGATATTCGATCTGGTCTCAGGTTCTTTACACGACTGCTCAACTCACCCCTATTGAGTTGAACGGATCGAAACGCAAAGCTCGCGTATTCCACTATCTAACTTTGGAGGGCAAATGGTTACTTCGGCCAACCCCGTTTCTATTCTCGATTCAACTTGCATGTCGACATTTGAGCATGCCAGCCAGAGTTTCGCGCCGCACGGTGGCCAGACCGATACTGTGCGCCGCGCCCAGGAAGGTGACCCGCATGCTTTCTCCGAACTCTATGCACAACACAAAAAGCGCGTCTTTTCAATTTGCTCGCGAATGGTACATGACCTCGCGCTGGCCGAAGATCTGACGCAAGAGGCATTTTTCCAGATGCACCGCAAGCTCGGCTCGTTTCGCGGCGATTCGGCGTTTAGTACATGGTTACATCGGCTGACGGTAAACATCGTGCTCATGCACTTGCGCAAGCGCGTGCTCCCCGTTGTTTCACTCGACCAACTAATGACGGCTGTTCCGGAGGAACGCGCGGGAAGCGAGTTCGGTGGTCGCGATCTACGGCAAGCCGGTGTCGTCGATCGAATGTCCATTGACCGCGCCGTTGCTGCGCTAGCGCCCGGCTATCGAAACTTTTTTCTTCTTCACGATGTCGACGGTTTTCAACATCATGAGATTGCATCGATGGAGGGCTGCACTATTGGGACTTCAAAATCTCAATTACACAAGGCGCGACTCGCTCTGCGCGACGCTCTTTCATCTTCTTAAGGGACACTATCCTTCAGAGATTGAATATCGAAAATGGATATTTCTCGCCGCGCTCTCGCAGGACTGGCAGAGCAACGTTGCAGACCGTGATCCCCGATTGAGTCTTTGCGGTAAAGCTGCCATGATGTGCGTGACCATGCAATGCCAGAGCAGGACTGTGGAGATTCAAAGGCCGTTCCAAGCGTGAACTACCGAGAAACGGAAAGATCGGCTCCGGCTCACCAATGACCGTCTCTTTGATGGGAGCGTAATGGGTGATGGCGACCTTGACGCGAGTGTGAAGTTGAGCCAGTCCAAAGTCAAGCTTGACTGCTTCACGCTCTGCTATTTCAACGAAAGTTTTGATACCCTCTTCGCCAAACGGCATCAATTCGTACGGCGTGAATCCGCCGCAAAATCCCTTGGTTCCCGCAAATCCAATATCCCCAACCTCGAAGCAATGGCCGTCGAGCAAGTGAATGCTGGCCACTCGTAACATTCCCGCGAGTTCATCCTGGTGACCGCTTTCGTGATCGTGATTTCCAAGAACGGCGATGATAGGAATTCGGATATGTTCCAAAACGCTCAAGCTGACGCGCATTTCACCCGGCATGCCGTGATTGGTAAAATCGCCGGCAATTACCAGCACATCGGCCAGTTCGTTCACTGCGGAAAAATGACGAATGTCTGTAACTCGATTCTCTTCGGCGAAGTGAACATCAGCTACGGCCGCGATCCTCATTCTTCGCTCCTAAACGAGTCGTCGCTTGGTAACAAGTGCGGATAGCTCGCAGAAAGCTCACGGTATAAGTCGCGTTCTCCCCATTCATTTACATCGATGGCAAACATCTTCGGATCGACAAGCGTGCCGCGAAATGGCTCACCGTTTGTCGATTTTGTAACATGCTCCGCGAAGCGCCAAGTCAGGTCAAGCCATAAGGATTCCGGGACGAGTTTTACATGAGCGGGATAAATAAAAGCGAAGAGTACCAGCGACCAATAGAGCATCTCCCAGTACGGGCCAACCAATTTCAACAGGCGTTCCCAATCAAGTTGGCCGCCACAGGACCTTACCAAATGAGCAATGTCGGCGCCATCAAAACGCTCACGGCGCGTCACAAATAGTTTTGAAACAATCATCTCTTCCACGCTGAGTACCTTGCACGTAACGCCAAGAATTTCACCTTCAATCGCGCGATCGAGCCAACTCGGTTCGACAGCTAACGTCGCGTTGCCGACGCCGGTAATCAGATCGACAAAGTACTCTCCACGACGAGCTTTTGCCAGCCAGATCGGGTCTTCTATGTAAGTATCGAACCTTTCTTGTCGGAGCAATTCGAGAGCAGGCGTCACAGTTTCCGGCACCAAAACAAGATCGAGATCCTTGGTCGTTCTCCAGATTCCAGTGTGGCTATGAAAGGCAAGCCCCCCGCATACCGCGAATGGAATGTCTGCGCGGCGAAGAGTCTGAATGGCGTCTTGATAGCAGGCAAACGCTTCGGCTGTCCACGCTGGTTCCATCGACGAAGTGGCGGGTAAGTTGGTGTCTTGCTGCGGCATATTCTCGTTCGATGCGTTAACCTTGGCTGTCGTTATCTGTTGCTTAAACTATGAACGTGTAGTTCTCGCAAGTGAAAATATATTGTGAGGCCAAAACTTCGCTCGCGATTCATCTCTCAATTTCGACCGCTCATCAAAGATTTCAACCCTTCGTCAGAGACCACGCGCGCTTTCTAGGCTGTTTGATCTACCTTCTGAAAGAAGCAGAACAGAGGTTTGGAGAGCGAATAATTCATGGACGATCTCGTCAATGTCGAATCAGTAAGTCGAAGATTTCCCCTGGACAGCAGTCCGGCTCACCACTCAGCTCACCGTTTCGTTTGCGCCTTGTCGGATGCTAACCTGCGCGTTTCGGCGGGAGAGTTTCTTGCAATCTCCGGGCCGAGCGGTAGCGGAAAATCAACTCTCCTCAATTTGATCGGCTGCATCGATCAGCCAACATCCGGTCGCATCCGCATTGATGGCGTGGATGCATCCGAGTTACAACCCAACGCTATGACGACGCTTCGCCGCAAGAAGATTGGATTTGTCTTTCAGACATTCAATCTCATTCCTGTTTTTACCGCGGCAGAAAACGTTGAGTATCCTTTGTTGATCCAAGGCGTTCCCCGTGACGAACGCAGGAGGCGCACAGAGGAGGCGCTCGATAGTGTGGGCCTCTCTACTCGCGCCCAACAGCGTCCTGATCTGCTTAGCGGCGGCGAACGTCAGCGTATAGCCGTTGCCCGCGCTATCGTTCATCGCCCTGCCTTAGTATTAGCCGACGAACCGACCGCCAATCTCGATACACACAACGCCAAACAGCTAATCGATCTGATGCGCGATCTCAACATCCGGCTGGGCTTGACCTTCATCTTCTCAACTCATGATGCTCGCTTGCTCGAACACACTCCACGCATTGTTCGACTGATCGATGGACAGGTGATTTCCGATACCTGCGTCGAAGGAGTCTGCCATGGGTAAGTTTCTACTTCTCGCTTTTCGCAATGTGTTTCGTAACCGCCGGCGCACAGTTATGACACTTATCATGGTTGGTGGTGGCGTCACTGGATTGCTTCTGGTCGGCGGATTTTTTGCTTACATGTACAACGGCATTCGCGAAGGATCAATCAACAATGGACTTGGTCACATACAGATCTTCAACGAAGAACATTTCAATCGCGATGAGGTGCGCATACTCGATACCGGCATCGATAATTGGCGACAGGTCGCGGCAATCGTCAAGAGCGGAAAACATATTCGCGGCATCGCTCCTCGAATCGAGTTTTATGGAATGCTCTCGAATGGTGTGAAGTCTTCCATCTTCATGGGTAGCGCCGTCGAACCTAATGCCGAGAAAGGACTCGGATTTTCAACCAATATTACTTCAGGTAGGAATCTCGATAGTCAGACGGGCAACTCTGTAGAAGCCCTTCTTGGCGCGGGACTAGCCAAATCGATGAATGTGAAACCCGGTGATAGCGTGACTGTCTTGGCTGTTACTTCCGATGGAGCACTCAACGGAATCGATGTGCAAGTCGTCGGTATTGTCAATTCCGGAATGAAGGAATACGACGATCGTTATCTTCGTATCACACTGCCATCTGCGCAGAGGCTATTACAAAGCGACCGAGTTACAAACCTAGTCGTCGGTCTAGACAAGACAGAAAACACCGATAGCGTTTATGACGATCTAGCGCCGCGACTGCATGGACAGTCACAGAAGCTAGTATTGAAAAAGTGGATTGATCTGGCTACGGCGTATAAACAAATTCGCTCACTCTTCAATACAATTTTCATTTTTATAGGTGTCATTGTTTTTTTCATGGTTCTCATGTCGAGCGTCAACACGCTGCTGATGTCGATGCTTGAGCGCACCCGTGAAATAGGAACCATGTTGGCAATGGGGACGCCGCGTGGCTGGGTTATCGCATTGTTTATGCTTGAGGCGTCGGTACTTGGTGGTCTCGGAGCGACTGTCGGACTAATCATGGGTAATCTGCTGGCATTTCTGATCGACCACTCCGGCATACATCTGCCGCCTCCTCCAGGCTCAACTGAACCGATGCTTTTCTATGTTCTTCATGTGCCCAGTTTAATGGTTGGCTCGGCATTGTTGGTCATTCTCTCCTTGGTGCTAGCGTCCATATTGCCGGCGGTCCGCGCGTCCCGGCTTCGAATCGCGGAGGCTCTTGCTCATGTCTAATATCAATCGCATCTTACAGGCTGTTCTGCTGTTTATGGCCGTCACCTTTCTTCTTGCGTTTTCACTTGTCTGCCACGCCGCAACACCGGATGCAGAAAGCTTGCTGAAACGCTCGGACGTCTATCGCAATGGCTGGGCGTCCTATGTCGTTCGGGTCAAAATTACTCACTATGAATCCGGAAAAGCAGACGAGGAAAAAAGTTATCAGGTATCGCAGAAAGGGACGGATAACAGTTATGTCGAATTTCTGAGTCCTCGCGAAAAAGGGCAGCACCTGCTTATGCTCGGCGATGATATGTGGATATATTTACCCGATACAAGCCGACCAATCCGAATTACTCCGCTTGAACGGCTTAACGGCAATGCTTCCAATGGCGATGTAGCACGCACAAATTTTGCCTTTGACTATTCGGCTACCTATCTGCGCACCGAGAAGCTTGGCGCCGACGAATGTTATGTTCTCGACCTAACTGCAAAGCGCAGAGGTTCGACCTACCAGCGCATACTCTATTGGCTTCGTGTTCAAGACGCCAGGCCAGTTAGGGCCGAGTTCTATCTCACGTCAGGTAAACACATGAAGTCCGCAACATTTGATGAATATGGAATGTTTGCGGATAAGCTTCAACTTCGACGCTGGACCTTGTATGACGAAGTACGTCATAACTCCCGGAGCGTCCTGGAATACACCAGCATCGCCCCGCGTAGCCTGCCCGATAAGCTGTTCTATCAGGGAAGAACCGATCGTTTTTGAATGCTCGACCGTAAGGAAGCTGTCACGATGTATTCCTTGGATCATAAGAAAAACCGGATTGTTTGTGCACTGCTTCTCGGCGCTTCGTTTGCAGTCTCGATTCAATGCTATGGTGCAAAAACACAATTAAGGTCAACCTCCAATGTTGCAGAGACGACTTCGTTGCTAACTATCGTAATCACGGGAGTACGAAATGCAACTGGAAAGATGCGGATAGCACTCTATCAAGAGTCAAAACTGTCAGCTTTTCGATTGGTCGACATTGACGGCCGCTCCTTGACCGCAACAGTTGTCTTTGACCGTCTGCAGCAAGGAGTTTATGCGGTCTATGTTTTTCACGATGAAAATATGGACGGGAAGCTGAACACAAATCTTTTTGGCATTCCGACTGAGGGGTATGGTATGTCAAATAACCCTCGCAAAAGAGCTGGAAAACCAGGATTCGATGAAACAGACTTTCACGTGAATCCACCAGTGACAACAATCGAAATCAAGATGATCTATTGGAAGTGAACGCATGGCGCTCTAGCCACGTTTGCTAATGAATATGCGACTATGACTTTTGCACGTAACATTTCGATATTCCTGATCGCGACAGCGGCGTCCTGCGTGCTTGCACAGGATGAAGCGCAACCAGAATCGCTGCATGATATTCGTTATTCTCTATCCGTCATTGAAGATGCAACCCAATACGGAAATCTTGGCGTGCCAGAGCCGAAGGTTCTTAATCAGCTTCTAGTTGAACCATACTTTGCAATCCACTACAAGCCAGACTGGAGCTTCGCATCGAGTGTTGTCGGAATTGAGGAGACTTATAGCGATACAGTCTCGAAGATTCGTGTCAAAGAGACATATCTGAGTCTTTCCGTAAAAGATTTCGACTGGATGGCCGGGCGCAAGATCGTTCGCTGGGGCACAGGATATGCATTCAGTCCGACCGGTGTTCTCGACCCGCCGCGCGACCCCACTAATCCTACCGACCGTCTCAATCTTAATCAGGGACGCGATATGGTGAATCTGGATTATATTCACGGCCCTCATGCGCTTTCGCTTGTGTGGTCTACTGCGGCACTCGCTCCATCCGGATCTAATCTGCGCGACACAACCGCCGTACGATATAACGTGTTGACGCATGGATTCGACACATCGCTGATTGCTGGCGACGATCACGGCGGCGATGCGTTTGGCGGTCTTACTATGACGCGCGTTATCGGTCAAGCCTGGGAGTTGCACGCAGAGGCTGCCTGGCGTGAGCATGAAGCACTACTTTCAGGCGCAAAATATATTACCAAGCAAGGGATCTCATTTATTGGGGAGTTCTATACTGCACCCAATATTACTTATTTTCGCAGTTCGTCTTCTGTGTTATCGGAAGGCCGGTTGAACTATGGGTTCTTGTCTATTTCAAAATCGCGATTGCGCGAATTGCCGGAATGGAAACAATGGGATCTTTCCGCCGCGCTCGTTACTAACCTTGATGACAGAAGTACGATTACGATCTTCGACGTCACGCGAAGATTTGGCAAACATACCTCGGGCTATCTGCACATGGAGATACCGGCAGGCAGCAGGACATCGGAGTATGGAATGACTCCATACACAACGGCCACCTCTGGGGGGATCCGCTTTCAGTTATGATGAACAGAATGAGCACGAGCAAAGACACGAAAGCTGCGAAGCAAGCAACGAAGCTCACCTATTCCTCAATGGCGTTTCGAGTAGGCGGAACTATCCTTGCAATTACGCTGCTGATTGTTGTACTTCTTCATTCGCTCGGCATGCCCATATCGGAGTTTGGGCATCATGTCGTTGCTTCGTTCGTCTATTCAACATTGATTGCTGCGCCGTCGATCTTTTTGCTGGAGTGGATTGGGCGACGCTACACGGAGCGGTTTCCGCGTCTGGTGATTCTGCTTGAAGCTTCTGTGCTTGTCTGTATGGCGATCCTCGGCTGTTTTGCTGCCGGCCTTGTATTTCAATGGATCGGCGTATTTCCGCGTGAGGCATATTGGCGCGAGTTCCGCTCCTCCGCAGAGTTTGCGATATTGATTTCGCTCATGGCCGGTATGAGCATTACAACTTACGAGACGATGCGCTACAAACTTCAGGCCACGACTCTTGAACTGCGCACCCGCCAGGTGGAACAGGAGCGTGCATATAAACTGTTGGCCGAAGCCCAGCTTTCGTCGCTCGAATCGCGCATTCATCCTCACTTCCTCTTCAATACACTGAACTCGATCGCTGCATTGATTCCAAAAGATCCGCAGTTAGCCGAAGACACCGTCGGCAAGCTAGCTTCATTGCTGCGCTTTTCTCTAAGTGCCAATCAGAGCAGACTGGTCTCTCTCGGTCAGGAACTCAAGATTGTTCGCGATTATCTTGAGATTGAAAAGACTCGTTTCGGCGCACGACTATCCTATGAAATAGCGATTCCTGATACGTTGTTGGATAGCAATGTACCTCCACTCGCACTTCAGTCCCTGGTTGAAAATACTGTCAAGCATGTAGTTTCTCGGCGCAGTCAAGGCGCCATGATTCAGATTTCCGGCTCATGTAAATCCGGACAAATTGTTTTGGAAGTCATCGACGATGGGCCTGGATTTTCTCTCGACGCAATCCAGACCGACCATGGTCTCGGAAACCTTATTGCGCGCCTCGATATTCTTTTTGGCGATGCAGGACTACTGAACGTGACTCGCACTGAAGGAAAGACGGCCGTTCGCCTATCCTTCCCGGCATAATGGGAACCTCAATGGATACTGCAAAGCTTCGCGCATATCTTGTAGATGACGAATTGCTGGCTATCGAACGACTCAAGCGCCTGCTTGCAAGCGTCGATGGTCTTCGCATCGTTGGCAGCTCCAACGATCCAATGGAAGCCCTCGACTTTCTGAATGGGCGAAGCAACGAACAGATCGATGTGTTATTCCTTGACATTCAGATGCCGGGAATGAACGGATTTGAATTGCTCTCGAAACTCGAAAAACAGCCCTTTGTCATCTCCACT
>CAZASC010000121.1:0-9867 GCA_964487695.1 uncultured Victivallales bacterium | reverse complement strand
AACGCGTCCCAATCGTTAGAAATCTTATTGCCGAGTTTTTCATGAAAACGATTTCAGCATCGCAACTCAATCACCCGCAATCCTTGCCGCATTGTCTCGCATTATTGACCAGTGAATCAGTGGATGTTAAGAATATGCTTCCATTTTTATCCACTAATCCGTATCGACGGCGGGTCAATCCCTCCCGCCAATCTTCATCTATTACGGCGTAACAACCTGTCGCGCAACAAGTTCTCAAATCCATCCAAATTATTCCAGTTCTATGCCTTTATTATTGCGTTTGAACTTGAGATCAGTCAACTACCTTTTTTGTCTCATTTCTCAGGTTAAAGCCGCAAATTCATGGTAATTGCCATATCCCAATCTGCTGTCCATTGTCCAACTAGAAGGTATGCGTATAAGTCAAATCTGCTGAAAATATATTCATCTGGTATGCAAGACTTTGAAAATCGCTCGTTCTCTCTATATGTTGTATCGCGGTCGAGAACGTCAAACTTCGAGTGAGCGGAAGAGACGTTCCAATCTGGCTCGTCCAGGTATTGTAGTTGTTATTCAATTCCGGATCGCTTGAAACCGCGGCATCGCTGCTTTTATTCGCCATCACAGAATATTCTGACGACATCTGAAGCGTGACATACGTAATCAGAGGGAGCGACACATTGATGCCGCTTGTCCAGTCGCTGTATCCACTTACATCGGTATTGTTTGGCGTCACATCCGACAGTGTCGAATACAGAGCAGCCGATGTATGCTCGGCCTTCCAATCCAGGCGATATTGGTAGTTGTTTGCGACCTGAAAGTCGGAATTGAATCCAGCCTGCTGGCTTCGGGACGCCGACAACAACTGAGTAAGCTTCCGGCTGAGTTGGGTTGTAAGAGATGCCTGGCCGATCATGGTGCCGGGTGTTTGTTCCACACCAGACACTTGCGATGGATCGGACGCCGTTGAATATCCAGCCGAAACGGAAGCTTTGGTGCTCGATGTGAGCTTCATATCGCTGAAGAGCGAGAATGAGCGAGATGTCGTCTGGGGTGCCCTGTTCGTCGAGAAGTAGGAAGTCTCGCTGAAATCACCATTTACTCCAGCCACAATGAAAACATTGACCTGCTGTTGGAAAGCCAAAGTCTCTGCGTATAAAACGCTTTTCTGGTCCTCGAATTGGGTTCCCCTCGGCACCACATCGGATCTGGTCACCGAAAACGCAAGATTTTCATCCTTCGCCATCAGCCAATCCGTGTTCAGACCAGCCGTATTACCGAAATGCTCGTATTTCTGACCACCGTATCTGTCAAGGAGTCCTCGCGCATCAACATAATCAACATGATATGAGGCGGAGTCATAGGCTGTTCCCTTCAAAAAAGGAGTTGGACTGAACTCCATTGACACATTGCCAAGCGCTCCCTCCTGGGCCAGATTAACGTTCAGCGCGTCATCCTCTGTCTTAAGGGGATAATGCGCATAACTCACGTTTAGAGAAATATCAAGGTCCGTGTGCCTGCCAATGATAAGATAATTCCTGAAATCCAGAGTGGTGACCATGGGGAAGTCGGATCCGTTGGCCTTGGCCTCACCCAGTGAATTATCATAAAGATAATCAACACCGGCTCCCGTGCCCTCTGTGTACCTGTAACCCACCGATTGAGACAGGGTTATTACCGAATAGAACGGCCCAAGCCGGAGGGTTGCATAATCTGGCACCTCAACTTCCCGATGCTCGTCGTACCGGAGAGTCTGGCCAAGAACCTGCTGAGCTGCAGCGGCCACAAAGCAGCACAAAAACATTATCGCCGCACGACGGGCAGCGCCAAACCGACGAGGCAGGCATGCAGGAATGAACACAACTTCCGTTTTCATATTTGGCCCAATTCTGTAATGCCTCGGAGACTGAGGCATTATCTTGTTTCCATCATCTCCGACGATATATCCTCAGCGTGGTATCCGCCTGCCCGAACTTCTCAACCTGTCGGAACAACTCGTAATTACCTTCAAGCGTGCGCCATAATAATGCTTGTTCCTCTTCCGGCAGCCTGGTTATGGAAGGACATTGAATTGCAAACCCGTAACCGCTGAACGCAGCAACCGGAGCATTGCAAGTCGTCAATAACTCGTTCATCATGTCCCCGTTTAAAACATGGCACTCCGCGGCTCGTTCCCGTGTCCAGCCGGGAAAGCAGCTGAACGGCCCCATCTCAAGTCCCGGTGGCAGCGACAGACCCGATTCTATGGCCAAGTATGGATCCTGCGTCAGAAGCATGTCCCCTGGTTTGGTCAATTTACGCAGGCACTCCGCCGTTTCCCCGAGCTTCATTAACGGGGTTTTATCCTTCAAAGGCCACCATATCCGATCCCTTTCGTCCACGAACCATTTCTGGTTGATCGGCGAAGAGAATGCGGACGCAACACAAAGCAGGAAGACGCTGAGCACAATCAACAGCTCTGTTCTGGGATCGCCAGCGAGCTTTGCCAGGATGCCCCCTACTGCAACCGCAAACAATGGAAAGATCAGAACCTGATAATCGTCATAAGGAAACGGCGCACAAAAGTGAACCATTGTAACGCCCAGAACGCCAAGCCACATGTACACCTCTATCGAAGCAAATTTGCGCAGGAAACCGGATGATCCAGCACTGGACCGAACGGCGTCAGGAATCGCCTCCGTTTGTTTTCGACGGTTCACCAAGATATACAGAACGGCTGTCAACCATATGCCAATGGCTACAAAATACGCTTGGACAACCCTCGACACAAAGCCGGCCTTGTAGGCGAGGATCTTTGCAAGCCCGCCCACGTCCCTGCCCGCATGGTAATCGAATAAAGCAAACCGCAATGCCGCAGGAGCTCTCAGCATGAATGGAACAAAAATAATGCAGCAGGTCAACCCGCCGCCAAGGCCAAACCAGAACCACTGCTTGGGGCGTTTGTTGATAAGCAGACAAACGAATACAAGCGGAAGAACCACACCGGCCGACGTTCTGGTCCCGCCGGCAAGCGCAAGAAGAATGCCGGAAAGAAATACAGCCAGTGAGCCCCTCCTGCCTTCCATAAAGCTCAACGCCACGAATCCGAGCATGATGAACAGAGCGGCAAGCGAGTAGGTTTTGACAACCGCGCAGAAATAGCTTTGATGCACATTCAGCGCTACAAGACAGAATGCGATCAGGGCGGCTCCACGTTTCTTTCCCACCGGCGCAAGCCGGGACGCAAGCCAGATGGCACTTAGAGAACAAATAAATCCAAGAAGAGCCGTAAACAGTCTTCCACCGGTCACCCCCCACCGGTCAACAATCGGCTGGGCCAGTGCGTAAACAAATGGCATCACCGGCCCCTGCGTCGTGGCAAAATCGAGATATGGAAGTTTGCCTTGCGAAACCAATCGGGCCGCATAAAGATACCAGCCCTCGTCCTGATTCAGATCGCCTAGAAACACATTGCACGCCAACAGCACAAGGGAAATGGCGATAGCCGCCGCCCATATCAGGGGATGAAGCAAACGAGAAAATGAAGCCTGTTCCCATTTCATTGCCGACGCATCAGGAGAACTGCCTCTTTCGTTCGGCATCTGACCTCCGATCTCTGACATCGAACCTCTGTCTTCTTGGTTCTGGATTTCGACTTCAAACAAATCCGGAATCTTCAACCTTCTCACGAACCGGGATGGAGCGCAGGCAGTCCCTGGGCGCACAATGGACACTTGCCCTGCTCATAGGTTATCGGTTCCATTTGGAGCAAGCTGAAAGTGGGATAATTAAAACTCGCTTTCCCGCCGCTCCTGTCAACCAGCACAGCTACGGCAAGGACTTTCCCGCCGCAATTTTCGACAATGTCAATTGTCTCCTGCACTCTACCACCGCGCGTTATCACGTCTTCGGCAACGACAAAGGCCTGCCCTTTCTCGATCTTGAACCGGCGCATAACCAGCTTGCCATCCTGTTTTTCGGCAAAAATCGAAAGTGTGTTTAGAGAGCGTGCAACCTCGTGTCCAACGACAATCCCACCCATGGCTGGCGCAATCACGCCATCCACCCGCATGCCAGGCATACCGGCCAGCATCTTATCAACAAGGGCGGCACACAGCCGCTCTGCCAGACGCGGATAGCGCAGGACATTGGCGCATTGGAAATAGCGTGGACTGTGGAGTCCGGATCGGAGCTCGAAATGGCCATCCAAAAGCGCTTCCGACTCCCTCAACACTCCAATGACTTCTTCCTGATTCATATCAATCCTCCGCTCCGAGCTTTTGCATAATAGTCACAGACACATCAAAATGCAACTCTCACGTCCTTCGTTCGCCAAGCACACCAAAAAGCCATACTCCGGCCAGTATTAGAGAATGCGTCACAATCAACACCGCAAGCACCCATGAAATAGTCATGAAAGCCCTGGCAAAATACAGCACGCCACACATCGCGAACGCGGGCAGCGCGATCAGCCACAGGAATCCATAGCGATGCCTTGCAAGCTCCACACTTGCTATCGACTGGATTGTCCCCTGGAGTCCCATCACGATTGCGTAGACCCAGATATATCGAACATACGGAACAAATGCGGCATTCCACATGCGTATGAGCGGCACGAACGATCCGGCAAACAGTAGAAAACCGGCGGCACCACAAAGCGTGATGCCAAGCCCCATCAAAAGCGCATTGCGATGAAAACGGGCGACATCGTTTCCCTTCGCGTGCTCCGCGGCGGCAAGCGGAAAGATCACGAACAGAACGGCCCCGATCAGATATACAGGGATCGAGCCGAGTGTCACCATCGCGCCATAGCCGCCGGAATCAGCAAGAAGGTAATTGCGGACAAACAGGCGATCGAACGAGGATAGAACGGTGATGCTGATGACGTATATGCTCATCGGCAGCGCCGTCTGCTTCATGATGCCGAATTCTTCGCTGTAAGCGGCGCGTTCGCCACGGAATATCCCAGCCAGCATTGCGAATACAAGCATTGTGGTTATCACGCCTGCGCCCACTCTCGCCAGCAGAGCACCACGGAGATCCATCCCAAGCCACCCCACAAGAGCAAGCGTGACAAAAAGAAGAAGCAACGAATTGAGCACACCTGAGATCAATAAAAGCTTGTAGTCCCTTCCGCCCTGCAAAATGGCCATGTATAATGGATTCCACCATGAGACGAGAATAAGCGCGGCAATTATGTAGATGTAAAAGACGGAATCGAGATGCAGTCTCGACAGGATGTAGTCGCGCAATAGAAACACAATGGCAATCGCAATGACACTCCCTACGATCGAGATTTTCGCCAAGTCCCGGAGGAGCCCGCGAAATTCAGCTTCTTTACCCATTGCCTGAAGCCGGCTGATGGACTTCACTGCAATCTGGAAAACCACTGCCGTCGGGATTCCGATGACGCCGATGACCGAGAAAACGGGATCCATCGCTCCAAAGTCCAACGCCGAAAGTTTGTGCCCGAGATAAAACCGGCACAACATCGTCGCAACCTCGCAACACCGGAAGATAAGAAAAACCACGAGCGAACCCCAACCCAAAGGGCCAAGGCGCTGTTTCAGCAAGGAAAGAAATCGCTCAATGCGACTGGGATCGGAAAGTTTCGCCATGCTTGTCTGACCTATGCGTTGTCGCCCTTTGCGTTGCGGTTACGAAGCCATAACATTATCAACCGCACCAGCGCCCATGCCAGAACAATGCAAAGGCAAGCAACCTTGATGAAAACCGGCACAAGATAAGGCCTGTGATAAAGAAAAGTAACTGTCACTTTTCCTGCAGGCACCCTGACACCACGCATAATGCCATTACAGCGCAGCAATTTGGCTTTCCTGCCGTTTACCTGAACCTCCCACCTTTCATCGTACCGGTCGTTCAGAAGAAGTATGCCGTCAGATGTGTTGTCGATGTCGATCTCAACTCTGGTCGGTTCGTACTTGGTGATTTTCGCTGCGGTCGGCCCTTCACCAGCGGATTGTGATTTCTCAATTCCTTCGACGAGAACGGTCATCCTCGGATTCCAGTTGGTCGCCGGCAATCGCGCGAACACCGTCTCGCCATCCACAGCTTCCCAGTTGTGATAGACAAGAGCTCGGGGTAGCGCCGACTCATTGCGGAGCAACACGTACTGCGCCTGGTCGACCGGAACATTCAACATCTGCGGCTGCCCATCCTGTCCCCTCACAAGCGAAACGCCGTACACAGGATGAAATGCCGGATGCCTCATCAACTGCGCAAAGGCCTCGCGCGGCCCGAAGACGTACATTCCGTTTCCGAGTTGCCAGAATCGAAGCACGTCATGTCCAATGCTCAGGTAATATCTCTTGAAAGTGGATTCAATGGAGGAGCCTTGCGGAGGGTTGAGAACTTGGATGTTGAACACTGGAAATGTTGCTGCGGACATCTGTTGGGACAAAGGATCTCCGACCGGCGTGACCACGCGAAACATTTCCTTGCTTTCCGCAAGCTTGTCCACGAGAGCATTGCTGGAATAAATGAATCGCGTGTCCTCGACTTTTACATACGGGAAAGCGGCTGATCCCATATCCAGCGTTACGATGCAGGCGACAAGAAGAGGAAACAGGACCAGCATACCGGGTTTCCCCTGACAACGGCCGGCAACAAGAAAAATCACCCCGGTTGCTGCGAACATGACTGCTGTCCTGAACAACATCGCGAACATATGCAAGAAGAGTGTCGTTGAGTGTTCCTCAAAACCCATGCTGGAAAGATGAACTGCGATCGAATTCTGCCTGGCGGAAAGAATTATCATCGCCAGAAGGACGACTCCTGCTGACATAAAACAGATGGATGGAAATCTATACCAACACGGCTTGTCGTCGACGTTCCTTTTCGATGCCTTTGCGTCAGCTCTGTCTCGCAAACAACTCAACAGATGATCGAGTCCGTACGCAAACAATACCACTGTACAGAGTTCGATCAGATGCATGAATTTGATAGGGCCGCGCGCATTTGCTCCGTAAGGCACAAACTTGTAGAAGAGCCAGTAAAGGGGCCCATAGCGTCCCAATGCAAAGAGAACGCTTGCAACCCAGGCCACGCCCCAGAAGAGTATCTCTCCGCGAGTGTCCGCCCGTGTCTTGCGGCGTATGGCGCAAACCAGCGCCAGCATTGCAAAGACAAGTTGAACCACGCCCAGATAGAGACCGTGCTGCCGGAGATTTCTTAGCCCCTGATGAGTCTTTTCCCAGTCCAAGCTCTGGCCGGTTCTGCCCCAGTAGGGCGTATCAGAATTCCCATTCTCGTATCCGTAGATAGCAGGCACGATAAACTCAAATATCTCTTCCGGCGGCAAACTCCAATTGGTGGCGAATTCCCATTGCTTTTCGGATGACTCATCAGTATTCGACAAATCCACTGCTGCGTCGCGGTTTGGCGCGGCGACTCCGGAAATGAACATCACGCCAGGCAGGCTCACCGCAATCGCGACCGCCACAGCCAGAAAAGCGCCAGACATAACACGAACAACAAACGATGCCGTACGGCTCTTCATGAACTCCTCTATAAATTTAAAAATGCCATATGCTCCTGCCAGGAGGCAAAACATGAACATGACGTCATAGTGTTCTTCTATTCCGGTACCCACCATGACTCCGGTTACGGCAAACCAGAAGAAAGAGCGCCGGGTCACAGCCAGACGGAGGGCGGCGAAAGAGAGCACCGCGAATGGCATCATGCCGTTTTTTGACATGTGACCGGCGGATACCAGTGTAAAAGTGTGCGTGGAAAATGCCATGGCAATGGCACCCACGAGCGAGGAGACTTTCGAGAGACCAAGGACGGAAAGAAAACAGAATGCCGCAAGGAACAATAACATAGCATTGACGATGTATAGCCAGAGGACAGCATGCTCTGGCTGTAGAAGGAACATCAGAATGTAGTTAGGACTGATATTGTAAGGCGACATGGAATCGCCGATACCATCACAAATCCATCCTCCAGCTGTCAGGGCAGGAAGATCGGCATGTCCAAAGCTAAACTGGCGCAAGGGCGCATCAGGCGCCGAGAGCATGTTATTGCTAAGTAGAGGCTTCGCAAAGACAATGACCAGCGCCACAGCAAATAACGCCACGAGAGATATTCTAATCTTGATGTCGTTTGAAAGTCTCACAATGCCTCCGAATCGTCTCCACGTTGCCCTTTTCCATAAGCTATACTGCGACGATATGGGACTCAAGCATAACAAAGCAGCTGCCAATAACCCTCTTCGCCAAGGATGAAACGGTACAGAAAATCCGACTGAACGAAGAATCGCCTGATTCGGAAGCCGCAGCTGAACGAGAATCTTCCTCACATGAACTGGTTTAAGGCTTACTTCGCCTTTGTCTCTGTCGATTCACTCTTCAGACGCGCAGTCGTGCCCGCGTAAAAGTAGTGGGCACTTGTTTTGTATCTTGGATTCAGAACGCGCAGAAAAATCATCATACCCATCTTGACCATGCGCAGAATATAGAAGAAATCCTCCGCATTATGGATTTTGCGCAATAGACGAAGCGGATTTACGACGCAGCTCAATACCCTGTAGATCATAAAAGAACGGTACGCCTGCTTTTGCAACTGCATCAACTCCTCCCGCTTAAAGACGGTTGTATCGGCGCCTGTGGAGTTGAGCTCGCGGCTCATTTTCTCGAATTCGTCGTCGTCAAATTCGTCGTTTTCCAGCAAACGATCGTAATTTAGCAATCCCTCCTTCCTGAAGTACTGATAAACATCCGAAGTCGGTTGCGGCACCAGCAAATAGAAACATGCGAAGTCAGTACCTGATTTCTTCGCAAACCGAATCGTATCGTTGATTGATTCCAGGGTTTCATAAGGAAACCCGATGATGTTGGTGCAGTTCGTCCACAATCCGATCCGGTTCGCATGGCGAATGAGCTCGGCGGCTTGACTCAGGGGATACGGCTTGCCAAGGAACTTACGGGTCTCGGGATTGCCCGATTCAATACCAAAGGTTATTCGATAGCAACCAGCAGCTTTCATTTTATCGAGTAGCGCACGACTTAGAGTCCAATGCGCAATCCCATTTGGGGTGGACCACTTGATATCGAGACTCCTGCGGACAATCTCATCGCATATCTTCGTCAATCGATCCGAGTCAACGCCCATGCTGTCGTCGAGAAAGCTGAACTCACGAATACCGTAGTTGCGATATATAGCCTCAATCTCATCCACAACATTTACCGCGCTGCGACCACGCCACGTGCGTCCCCATACAGCTTTGACGGTGCAATACACACATTTGTTAGGGCATCCCCGGCTGCTGACAATGCCAGCTGAGGGAGGTCTCATTCCAAACGGATTACCCGCTCCCGTGTAACGCACGAAATCCAGCAATGTCAAATGCGGCGATGGGATCGTGTCCAGGTCTTTAATAAGCGGGCGGGGTTGAGTCTTCACTACCTCACCATTGTCGTCACGGAATGCCAGGCCGGCGATTCCGGAGCAGTTCTTATTCTCAAGAATACTGTGACATAGTTCGCGAAATGTCTCCTCACCTTCGCCGATGACAACAAAATCGACATTGGGATTGTGAGCGACTGATTTCCAATATGAAGATGCGTGATTCCCTCCAACAACGATTTTAATGGTAGGGTCGACGTGTTTAATGGTAGTGGCAATCTCCACGACATCTCGATAAGCCGTGGAATACATATTGGTGATACCGATAATGCGGGGATGCTCGCTGGAGATAATATCCTGAATCGCCTTATCAGAGATGCCAAATCGCACCCGTGAGCCATTAATGACAGCCTGCTGCGGATCAAATATACTCAGCTCACATATCCTGGATGCAAGTCCGAACTTCTTAAGATAACCCGACAAGTAAAGTAAGTTCAACGGCCAAATCGGAGCGACAAAAACGTAGTGGTCGATTGTCTGGCT
>CAZASC010000120.1:0-10235 GCA_964487695.1 uncultured Victivallales bacterium | reverse complement strand
ATAGAGCCACCAGAGATTACCTGTCGGTTGCGATGCTATTGACTCCGAACTGTCCATCAATGACTCTTCCGTTCGATGCAGACTGATTGCAGGGACATTACGTACGCCCAAGGCGCTTGCATCTCAAGAACTTTGCCGCTTGTCCGCAAGATGATGTTCGGTCAGAGTATGCCGATGATGAAATCAATGCCGGAAATCGCTGGAATAGACCTGTCTCCCATTTTGTGGAGTCATGGATGGATATATCTGGCTCCGGTTGAAAACGTTGAAAATGCCGAAGACAACGATACAAACATCCGCTTTCCACTGATTCTGCAAGCGGGAACAATCGTAACCATCGTAACTGTCAGCATCAAGCCCCGTGGTAAAGGCCATATCGTTGAAATAGACCGACGATTGTCTCTCAGGCAACAGGATAATTTGCATAAAATACTGCACCATATGCTCTCGCTCGATTTCCCCCTGCACGAATTCCAAGCGATCTGCAAGCTGAAGAAGGCAACGACGCTTCTACGGCTGGCAAAACAGGGATGGGGTCGCATGTTCAGGTCGCCTACGTTGTGGGAAGATGCCGTAAAAACCCTCTGCACCACCAACGCTTCATGGGGCTATACTCAAAAAATGTGCCGTAATCTTTGCGACCAACTTGGAGCAACCGCATCGTCCGGCCTCAAGACCTTTCCTACGCCTGAAAAAGTAATTCGATACGGGGAACGGCGGCTCAAGGAGAAAGTCGGCATGGGTTATAGAAATAAGTCACTGGTGATGCTGGCAAGAAGGGCTGTATCTGGTGAAGTACCTTGGTTACTCGATTTCAACAAGATTCCCGATGCTTCTACTGCCGAAAAAGAAATCCATTCTTGGCATGGATTTGGGACATATGCTACTCGCCATCTTCTAGTTTTGATGGGCTTCCACGAATATCTTCCCATTGATCGTGAGGTAGGTACTCATCTTGGCATTCGTAAACCGGGGGACATAGACAGCAATCTTGATTCAGACCACTTCGAAGATTGGGGCAAGTTCAGGTTTACGGCTTACAAGTTGACCAGAGTGGCGAAACAGGAGAATTGAATCGGGGATTGATGGCATTATCTAGCTTTGACGATCTTCTCCACGCCCACTTTCAACGCCTTCGCAAATCTCACAAGCTCATAATCTAAAACACATCTTGCACCCGTCTCAATCTTCGCAATTCCAGCCCGATCAATTTTAATATTATTATCGCTCAATTTCCTGCTCAGTTCCAGTTGAGTCAGGCCAGCTTTCAATCGCAGTTTTCTAATGGTTGCTCCGCAGATGTTTTTTGATTTTGTTTCATGTCGCCGATATATCAGAACCGCCCCGACAATGTGTGCCAATGTAGAACATAAAGGAAAAGACCGTCGCCGTTTTATTGGCCGCCATCACACCAACGCCCTCTTGCCCGATTCGTCTAACACCTTAAACCTCTTCCGAAAAGCATCCCTTCTTCTTTTCCACTCATTACTATCAAGCAGTGCGTCAAGCTGGGAATCGTAACGGCGGGTGGGCACATGAAGCCAAGACCGCATCGATTACGGCACTCGATGGGAACCTTGAATGCAAATCTGCTTGGGAAACAACTGCACGTTTCGCAAATACAGAAACGAATGCGTCATTGCAGTAAGGGACGCGCCCCGTGTGATCACCGCCTGCACAACCGGATATTTCTGTAGGCCGCGTGACCTCACGCGGCGCTAACCAAAGGGTTCGGCGGAATCTACTGTGGTGGACCCTGAAAAGTGCAAAAGCAAACTGAAGACGGTATGAGAATGCCCGATTGAAGTGCCGCCATAATGAGGATGTCGGTAAAATGGAAAGCATCAGGAATGGATGGATCTTCGTATCGCGTCTCTGAATCCTCGTATCAGCCACACCAATAAAACGCTCCATAATATGCCAAATGCAGTCAAGATAAGGAAACAGACGAGCAAGCACCATCTGTCTCCCACAGAATTCCACAACACGTTATACAACTGCAACACGCCGCCGAGATACGTTGGTGCCAGATAAAGAATTGTCCACATTAAATCAAACAAAAAGGGGGCTGGTTTGGTATGAAAGAAGGGGCAACCGCCATTTTTGAGATTCGGTATGAGAAAGTATCCCAAGACATAAAGAATTGTGAGGACAGGAACTCCAAGTCTGTATGCAAGAGGTAATCGTTGGAATATTACTTTTAGCTTGTTTCCCATTAGATTTTCTCTGCCTTTGCCCTTTTTCGGTCTTAAAAATGCTTCCTGATGAGTTTTGAGAGACCATCGATTATCGGGCTGCCGAACCTCATAAGAATCGCTACCACCAGAAGAATGACAAGGTATAAAAGCGATTTCCCAATTAAATGCTTGCCAGTCGTATAGTCTTTCTCTCGATTCCTAATATCCTCTTTCCGTTCTTTAATTAGCTTCTGAAGTACCGATGACATTGCCGATTCTCCGGTTTGGCCAGATCGATTCAATGCTGATGACTACAAATGGTAAACGATTGGCTGGGACTTGGCTATGGAGTATAACCCTACCATCGAATCTCCCCTCCTGAGGCGTCCAGCAGACGACAATGTTGGTAGGGTTACACCCCATAGATAAACTCAACCCGGTCGATTAAAGTGTCAAGAACGAAACGCATCGCTACCGTATCGCTGGCAAACAACGGCAACGCCACGGCGGGGAGCAGTTCGACTGGTAAACCCACAGACCGAAGGACATCAAGCAATGAAGACACGTATGACGATACTCTCCAACAAGAGTGTGACATGCTCTATGCAGGCACACGACCCGCGAACACTTGAAGCGAACAAAAGAAGACACATTTTCATGGGACTTTTTCTTGCGGTTGCCGTTATGATCCCGCACCGGACGCTGGCAGCGGCGCCCTCAGTGGACAATGCCAACGGGGCATCAAACGTATTGTCTATCAGCGCGGTTCTAAGCGGGACGCTTATTTCGACTGGCGGGTTGCCAACGCAGGTGTATGCGTACTGGGGTGATATTGACGGGGGAACAGCGTTCGGGAACTGGGGGCACACGAACAATCTGGGCACGAACATAGATGGGCCGTTGAGCCTTGGAGTAACGAATCTTACGCCGAATCAAGTGTATTACTACCGATTCTACGCGACGAATCATGATGGAGTGGCGTGGGCCAGTACGACGACTAACTTCCAGACACTGGCTGCGGCAGGCCCTGCGCCAGTCAACCTGGGATCGACTGCCCACTTTATGATTCTTGCCGGCTCCGCGATCACACAACCAACCACTGGTGGCACAATTAATGGGGACATCGGACTCAGTCCGGCAGCCGGGTCTTTTATAGGCATACCCCCAGTTCAAGTGAACGGGACGATCCATGCAGTCGATGCCACAGGGACTCAAGCTCCTAACGTGGTGATTGATCCTACGAACCTAACTACGGCCAAGGGCGATTTGACCATTGCGTTCAACGACGCAGCCGGACGAACACCCATACCTACGGGGTCTTTCCTGAATCCCGGATTGATTCCCGGATCCGGGAATATCGGCGGCATGAACCTCGTCCCTGGCCTTTACAAATTCGACACCAGCACTACGGCTTATATAACGGGATCTGACCTCACGCTCACGGGTGGTCCCGATGACGTCTGGATATTTCAATGCGGAAGAGATCTTGAAGTGGGCAGCGGGATTCATGTCATCCTGGCCGGTGGCGCACGGGCCAAAAACATTTTCTGGCAAGTAGGGACTTCAGCGACTCTTGGCACTGGATCCACCTTCAAGGGAACCATAATAGCTGATCAAGCCATCACGATGAATACCACTAGCACTATAGAAGGCAGAGCATTGGCGTTCACAGCCGGGGTTGCATTCAGCGGCAATGGCGGCAGTCTGCCAACGCCGGATGCTCCTACTTTTACCCAAATCTCCAGAACGGGCACTAACTCCGATACCGTTGTCCTCAGCACCACGCCGTATTTGTTTCTTACGCTGCAAACCAGCCCTAACCTGTTTCTCACGAACTGGACGACGATCACCACGGATACCCCGGTCACCAACCAATGGACATTCCTCCACAACACCGCACTGACAGGCGCCACTCAGTGCTTCTATCGGGCATTCATCAAGGCTTATTGATAAGAAGACAGAAAGTGTTCAGGAAAGGAAACATAACAATATTTTAAGGGCGCTTACCCGGCGTGTGGCGGTTGGAAAAGAGCAACACTATAGGAGTAACAGAAATGTGTGTCATGAGCATCAAGACTACGAGTCTATTTATTAGTGTGCTTTTTTCCGTGACATATTTTGTGTCCCCGACAAATGCTCAGACTGATGATCGGCCTGCTACCAAGCTGAAGATAGTCTCAGTGCCCAATAGTTCGATGCAACTGGAAGGGGAAGTTAAAACAGTGAACGGTATAACGTTTGTTCGTGTATATCATGAAATAATAGAAGTGCAGAATGTTGCCGATCAGACTCGAAGCACGCTTGACCTTTTGGCCATCCATGATCCCGCGACACATTTTGTGTTTTGGCACGTCGAACGTGACATGAATACTAACAACCTGGCCGAATGGTGCAATCGCTTGTGGTCTGTTCCCGATGTAGGGCTGATCCGTGTAAGTGGCACTGGCCGTGGAATAGTAATGGAGATTTACAAGACACAGGCAATAGATTTCGACGAATGGAAAACGAGCATGATGGAAGAACTGGCCAAGCAATTTGGCCAAGGACTGACTCTCCCGGCCAATGAAGAACTTCGTGTGGATCTCGAAGAAAGTTTGGGCGGCGATTTTTTCGTTCGTCCCGGCGTTGTATCCGCTTCCCCTCCGGCCAAAGTAGTGTCAGTGAAATACTATCCAGATGGTTGGGAGGTTGAACTACGTTCTGGTGTGAAAGTTGCCAACGCAGTGATCTATCTCAACCCTGCTTTCAAGGTTTTGCGAGCATTTCGGAACGACAAACAGGTTTACGAAATGGCATCTAACCTGTCGAAGAACAACGATTTTAGATTCTGATATAATGATAATTGGCCTAGCACTTCTTGATTCACGTGGGTCAAGAAGCGCAAGAAAAAATATGATTGTGAAAGATTATTATTCCGTACTTGGCTTATCACATGACGCAAGACACGATGAGATCAGGCGAGCTTTTTACCAGTCCGTGAAAAGGAATCATCCTGATGTGAATCCAAGTTCGGAAGCCACGCAGAAGCTGTTGGATACAATTGAAGCGCATGAGATGCTTTGTGATCCAACTAAAAAGGCAATCTACGATGCCATTCTCTCAGGCATTCTCGAAACGTCGCAGAAAGATATCAATCTGAAAGAGTTTCAGCAGTGGCAGAAGGAATGCGCGCAAAAAGCACGGCAATATGCTGGAATGTCCTTGGAAGAATACATGAGACTTAAGCAGGAGTGGGAAACGAAGGATCAGGCTCGGGCAGATCTGACGGTCGAGTTGGCGACCGTGCGAAAAGAATGGTAAACTAGCGATCATGATCGGCAGATGATTCAGTTTGTCTCTATGACCATCCGGCATAAGGAGGCGATAAATGGTCTTAACGCATGCCTCCCTGACATGCCGTAATCCATTGTATGCACGCTGAATATTCAGTAGGGTTATTTCAAATCAAAGGAGATTTAACCATGTCGAAAATATTGATCGTGTATTGCAGCATGAGTGGGAATACGAAAGCAGCGGCAGAGGCTATTGCAGATGGTGCCAAGACCGCCGGGGCCAAGGTCACGATTAAAGAAGGCACGGTAGCTCAGCCGAAGGATCTCCTGGATTGTGAAGCCGTAATCCTGGGCTCTTACGATGCTTTCAGTTATATGGGCGGCGGACTGAAGGACTTCCTTGATCGTGTTTACTACCCGACGCAGGGCCAGGTGACGGACAAGCCGTATGCCGCATTTCTAACGCACGGCGGTGGAGGCAAGGCGATTCAAAGCATCGAATCCATTGCACAGTCATTCAAGCTGAAAAAGGCGGCTGAGCCTGTATTGGTCCAAGGTAAGCCTGAAGGGAAAGCCATCGCTGAATTGAAAGCGCTTGGCGCAAAGATAGCTGGCGCTGTTAAAAAGTAATCACCATATATTTAGATAGCCCGAATTCCGAAGACGCCTGAGTACGGTGTAGATTAGAGAATGCAGGGTGGTAACGTTCAAGCCCGACAGTGAGCGCAATAGTCGTGTAGAGGACACATTTTGCCATGAATGAGAATAAGACATCTAAAGAAGTTACCCAGAGCCCCTCTATGTCGATGCCGGGTATTCTGACAACGATCACTGAGATTTCAGGGATGAGCCGCACAGCAGCCGTCGGTGTCACTATTCTTGGCTGTCTGGTGTTGTTCGGCGCTGTGTTCTTTTTTGTTCATTCAGCTCCACCCAAATCGATCACCATCACAAGCGGTCCCACAGGCAGCATCTTTTATACGAATGCCGTCAAGTATTCCAATATCCTGGCGCGTCAAGGCGTGAAATGTAAGATTCTTTCCTCTGAGGGCTCTATAGAAAATCTCCAGCGGCTTAGTGATCCCTCATTTAAGGTTGATGTGGGATTCATTCAGGGAGGAATAACCAACGCAGTAACAGACAGACTGGTCTCGCTTGGGAGCATTTCTTACCAACCGCTGATGGTTTTCTATCGTGGCGCACCAATCGAATCGCTGTCTGAGTTGACCGGCAAGCGGCTCGCCATCGGTCCGGTGGGCAGCGGCACACGATCTTTGGTGCTGACACTGCTGGGAGTCAATGGCATCAAACACGGCGATTCCACGACATTACTGGATTTGGAGCCACAGGCGGCATCCAAGGCTCTTTTGGACGGGACAGTTGACGCCGTGTTTTTGATGGGTGAGGATGCCTCAGTGGCGATCCTGCGCAACCTTTTGCTGGCAACGGACATTCGGTTGTTGAATTTCGCTCAGGCTGAGGCTTACACCCGACGTTTCAGCTATCTGAACGTGCTAAAACTTCCGCAAGGCTCAATTGATTTAGGCAAGAATATTCCTGTGCAGGATGTTAATCTGATCGGTCCTACTATTGAGTTGATTGCTCGAAAAGACCTGCATCCTGCGCTGTCTGACTTGTTGCTGAAGACAGCGCAAGAAGTGCATGGTAAAGTTTCTTTGTTCCAGCACAGGGGCGAATTCCCAGCTCCAATTGAACATGACTTCAGCATCAGTTCCGATGCTGCTCGCTTTTATAAATCGGGTTCCAGTTTTTTCTATCGTTACCTTCCATTCTGGTTTGCGAGCCTGATCAGTCGAATCGTGGTGGTGTTTATCCCGGCCATTCTGATATTGATTCCCATATTACGCAGCTTTCCCCGCCTTTATCGTTGGCGAATTCAATCGAGGATTTACCGATATTATCGCTCCTTATTGGTCTTGGAGAGGGAGTTGTTCAAAGAATCAGAATCTGAAAAGCGTGAACTGTTGATCAAGCGATTGGACGAGATCGAAATAGCAGTCAATAAGATGAAAGTGCCGGCGTTTTTTGCCGATCAATTCTATGGCTTGCGCGGGCACATTGATTTCGTTCGCCAGATGATGATCGATAAATCGCCGCATTGAGTTTGAGTGATAATGTTTACTGGCTAGGCGCTACATTTCGCGCCTGATAGGTTAAATGGACGAACAAACGGAGAACCAATAACATGCGCTGGTATCATTATATCGCTTACTTTTTCGGCGGTGCTTTTCTCGCCAATGCCATTCCACATTTTGTTAGCGGGGTCACAGGACATCCGTTTCAAAGTCCATTCGCTTCTCCACCAGGACAGGGCTTGTCTTCCGCGACGATAAACGTGTTATGGGGCAGCTTCAATCTCGCAATCGGCTATTTGCTCATATACCGTGTCGGCACATTTGCATTGCGCCAGACGCGACATGTGATCGTTGCCGGGTTGGGTGCATTGCTTATGGCAGTGATGCTGGCCCATGCATTTGGACGATTCTACGGCGGCATATAATTCTTAAACCAGACAGCCATAAGGAGCTTGGACCATGTCGCAAGCTTTGGTCCCTGCTCAAGATGTCGTCGAAAGTCTCTTTCGCGAAGATGCCATTATTCAGTCCGTATTGCAGCTTCTTGAAACAACGACATGTTCAAGGCGGCACAGGACGCCTTCACTAAAGATGAAATGCTTGAGTTGATGGCAGCCGCGGAAGAGGCTGAGAAGGCAACAGGAGCCCAAGATTACCTGAAACTGTATATTCCAGCAATTAATCTGTGGGATGCAAGACTCAGGCAGAGTCGTACCAACAGCAATGGATAACTTGCTGACGGGTAAGATGTTTCGAAACGGCAAGCAGGGTTATACCCCATAGTCGAAGTCAGGCAGATCGTGTAAGATCTTGCGTAGATGGATGACTAACGAAAGGTGCAAATATGAAGAAGCAATATACTGTTTTGATGATGGCGACTCTTGGATGTGTTCTGTGTGGGGGATGTATGTACCCTCCTGTAGGCCGACCGGTGTCTCAGGCGCCACAACCGCAGCAACGCGTTGAGCAGGTGCCACAGTTGGGCGTTGAGGATGTGAAGGCCTTGGTAAAAGCCGGTGTGAACAGTAACTTGATTATCAGTCAGATTCGCAATTCAGGCAGGGTATACCATCTAAGTACAGCACAGATAATTGATTTGAAGAATTCCGGTGTCAGCGAGACGGTCATAGATGTTATGATCAACACTGCGAGCACCACACAAAGCGAAATGACGTATGCAACTGTCGCGCAACCGATAGTTCAACAGGTGGTCGTTGATCCTTATTCGTACTGCTATCCCTGCTGTTTCTGGCCCTGTGTATGGGGTTTTTGGGGGTGGGGAGGTGGCTGGCATGGCGGCGGTGGCTGGCATGGCGGAGGCGGTTGGCATGGCGGAGGCGGTTGGCATGGCGGCGGACACGGGCGATAGGATTATGAATAGCCGCTAACAGGAGGTATCATGGATGAAAGTGTTGGCAATCAACGGCAGTCCGAGAAAGAAATGGAACACGGCGATGCTGCTCGGAAAAGCCCTTGAAGGCGCGGCATCGTCAGGCGCACAGACTGAACTCATCCATCTCTACGATCTTGACTTCAAGGGCTGCACAAGCTGCTTTGCATGCAAGCTGAAAGGCGGCAAAAGCAACGGAAAATGCGCCATGAAGGATGGGTTGACTCCGGTCCTCGATAAGCTTTCCAAAGCGGACGCCTTTGTCCTCGGTTCACCGATTTACTTTGGCACGGTGACAGGAGAGATGCGGTCATTCATGGAACGACTGCTCTTCCCGTATCTGGCTTATACGTTGCCGCCACAATCACTATTTGGCCGGAAGATCCCCACCGCGTTCATATACACGATGAACGTTTCGGAAGATCTGATGAAGCAGGCTTCCTACCCTGTGCATATGAATCTGAATGAAAACGTGCTGAGTCGAATCTTCGGCCACGCGGAGTCGCTCTGTTCTTTCGAAACGCTCCAGTTTGAGGACTACGACAAGGTGGTATTTAACTATTTTGATCCAGAGGTACGACGAGAGAGGCGAAGAACGGTATTCCCAGAGGATTGCAAAAAGGCCTTTGCCTTAGGTGCCCGATTGGCACAGAAGTCACAATAAAGAGAGGGGCGCAAACTGCTTCGATGTTGCATTAACACATCGGCACTGTCCTGCCACCTTGACACAATCAGGTTATCTGGGAATATTCCAATATGACCACACCCCTGAAAGCAAAGTCGTCAATCGAAGACATTCGTAAGCGATTCGATGCTGAAGTTGAGCGGTTCACAAATATTGAGACAGGACAGACGGCGACAATGGATGCGCCGCTTGTCATGGATCTGATCACAAAAGCGGCCGTTGCATCAACTCCCAGAATCGAGAAGGTACTCGATATCGGTTGTGGCGCCGGCAACAACACGATGAAGCTCCTGAAGCTTATTGGATCGTTTGACTGCGATCTGGTTGATCTGAGTTCTAAAATGCTGGAGAAAGCCCGCCAGCGAATCACGGCGGTGAACAAAAAGACAACTCGAATAATCCAAGGCGACTTCAGAACGGTTAATCTTAACCCGCCATACGACGTTATCATTGCAGCAGCAGTGCTTCATCATCTACGAGATGACAGGGATTGGGAGAACGCGTTTACCCGTATTTACAGCCTGACGGCACCGGGAGGAAGCTTCTGGATTACTGATCTGATTAGAGCGGATTAAGTAATAGTGTAGCCAACACAGCCAGTTTGTGGTAATGTTG
>CAZASC010000119.1:0-10282 GCA_964487695.1 uncultured Victivallales bacterium | reverse complement strand
GGGCTCTCCGCACATTCAGAAAGAAGCCCGGCCATTAGGTTGACGCGCATGCGAATGTTCGGGGCGGCGCACTTTACAATTATTTCACAGAGAACTTCTGAGTCCGATGTTTACTTGCCGTTTCCCGGCATCGCAGGCATTCCTTCCAAATCCTCATTCGCAGGTCTTGGTTCCAGATACTTGATGCTGGCCTTGCTCTTCAGTTGCTCAAGCATTTCCATTACGGCTTTGTCCCGCTTGTCCTGCTTGATTTGGAATGCGACCTGCTCGCGAGTTAGAACAGTGGCTTTGTTGTGATCCAGAACCTGAATGACGTGATATCCAAATTCGCTCTCGACTACAGGTCCGATGGCCTTGAGTTCCTGGCTGAATGCAGCATTGGCAAACGCCGGAACAGGCGCGCCCGTTCCTTCCTTCGGGAATACGCCAAGATCGCCGCCATTTTCCTTGCTTGGGCAGTCGGAATATTTCTTTGCGAGCTCGGCAAAGTCAGCTCCCTTCACCAGTTGATCCCTGATGTCCTCGGCTTTCTTCTTCTTCTCGGCCTTTGTCTTCTCGTCGTCGGTCTTCTCGACCGCGATCAGGATGTGACGGGCATGCACATTCTCGGGAATCGCGAGCTTCTCCTTGTTTTGATCCATGAAATCGGAGATTTCCTTGTCAGTGACCTTGAGCTTGTCGCCAAGCATCTTGTCTGCTTTGATCAGATTCGCGATTTGCTCCCGTATTTGATCCGCCTTGTCGGGGTTTCGCTTGATCATATCGTCAATCGTTGTGCCGTTGGGAAGCGAGAGGGATAGCTCCTTGTACATTGCCGTTTCATCCTCTTTCGTCACCTGGATGTTTTGCTTCTTAATTTCCTGCTCGAGGAGTGTGCGCCCCACAAACTGATCTATTGCGCTTTCTATTATCTGCTTTCTTGCAACATCCATAAGGGCGGGCGGTATCTGACCTTTCTTTGCCGCCATGAATTTTTCCACCTGTATGTTTGCCTGGCCGCGCGTTAATTTTGCACCATTGACCTCAACAAGAACATCGCTGTCGTTCTGGGCCTTCTCCACCGGCGCCTCTGAAGTTGTGACCGTTCCGGTCGTGGTTTGCAGTGCCGGCTGCGCAACGGGCTGTGCTGCAGGTTGGGTAACAGCAGGCTGCACAGCAACAGGTTGTGCTGTAGCTGGCTGTGCCGTAGCAGGTTGTGTAGCGGCTGGCTGTGGCGGAACAGGTTGTGCAGCAACCTGTGGAGCAGGCGTCTGCGATGCCGTTTTTGTCTCAGTTGTCTTGCATCCTGCCATGAACATCAACGATATGAACAATACTGCCAGTGTGGATCTCAATGTAATTCTCCTGATTATTGATAAGAAACTCATGGGCACTTGCCCAGAGTCGCCATATCAGATGCCATTTTTCTACTGGCCGGGATATACTCCATTTCGAGGTGATAACGCAAGAAGATACCCATGATACTTCCTGCGCTTGCGATTTGGTTCGCGGTGCATTTCGTGTTTTGTGCCAGCCTCGGAGAATCCGCTGTCTGCCAGCGTCTGAGCATGGCAATAGTGTCCGGTGAGACTTTGATAGAAGGAGTGGCTGTTTCCGCGCATCCCGGACACACGATCCCGCCTTTGGCGGCCGAGAACAAAAGTGCCTTTAAATTGGGCAGCAGCCCGTCGCAGATTACACACTTGGCGAACTGGGGTGCCAGGCCTAGCGTCTCAGCCATGTGGAGCTCAAACCACGACAGGAACTGAGGCTTCAGCGGATGCTCGCAGAGGAAGTTCAACGATACTGTCGCGAGTTCGTACAGTTGCGGCTCGTGCCCTCCTTTGTACGTCGTCATGGATATAAGGTCGCAAATGTAGGCGGCGGAGGCGGTAGCCCGCCAATCTATCCTTAGCCGCTCCCTCACAAGAAGAGGCGCGCATTCTCTTGCGATGTGCATTCCACCGCTTTCCCTTGCATAATACAACAACTCGCAGGTGTAGAAGAGATCGTATTGTCCGAGAAAAGCGCTCTTCGGACGATTGGCCCCTTTGACAATCGTAACAAGCCGTCCTCGCTTTGGAGTGAGCCATGTGACGATATGAGAAGTCTTGGAGTAGGGCGTTACCCGGAGCACAATCGCTTCAGTCTTTTCAATCATCGCCGCTCCGCAGTTAGCGTTTTTTTGAGTTTGATACTGAATAATGGCTTTCTATCAAGTAGTCCGGTCATCCTTGCCTTCTTCAGCCACACAAGTTCCCTGCGACGCATTCTGGCGCGTTCGGTGACATTTCGGTCCTCTGCGCCAGACAAGTGGTCGCAGCCGTGCGCTATGTAAAGCCCCAATTCCTTGTTGGCATTCCATGAGCACGTCTCCTTGCGTTCCTGCGCCCTTTGTGCGTTCACTGCGATCTCTCCTGTGCACCCGCCGCAGGCGTCACCCGGTATGGGATCGTACCGGACGCTTATCACGTCGGTTACCTCGTTTATTCCGAAATGCGTTTGCTTGAGCAGACGGATGCCGCTGTCGTCAGTCAGGAGAACTGAAACGAGATCCCACTCCAGGTTTGGCGCCAGTACGCCGATCTGGCGCATGAACAGGGCCGTCAGCCGCCTGATTCTGGGAATATTAGGGATGCAAATATTCTGACAGTTGATAACGTCAATTTTCATGCGCTGACAAGCCCGTTTCATTGCTCTTTGGGTCAGTTTATGCTATACGTATGGTTAGATGCAATAGGTGAATCCTGAGATACACACCAGCGAAAACGGGCATGCACTTGAACAAGCGATGAAGAAATGGGCTCAAGAAAGATGAGATGGCTGACAATAATATTCTGGGTGTTGATGTCCATATTGGGCACCGTCTCAACAGGTGTGATCGCTTTGAATCGCGGCGAAACGCTCAATGCCCTGTGGCTTGTTGTTGCCGGTACTTGTTTCTTCATGATCAGTTATCGCTTTTACAGCAAATGGCTGGCGGCGAAGGTGCTTGCGCTTGACGAAAATCGGGCGACTCCCGCCATTGTGCGGAATGACGGGAAGGATTTTGTCCCCACCAACAAATGGATCGTTTTTGGACATCACTTCGCTGCCATCGCCGGTGCAGGGCCACTCGCGGGACCGGTTCTCGCCGCCCAATTCGGTTATCTGCCCGGTACACTATGGATATTGATCGGCGCTACGCTCGGCGGCGCAGTGCACGATGCCGTGCTGCTCTTTTGCTCAATCCGCCGGGGTGGCAAGACTCTCGGCCAGATGGTGAAGGAAGAAGTAGGCAACTTCGCCGGGTACGTGTCGCTTGTCAGCATTCTTTGCATCATGGTCATATTGATCGCTGTGCTCGCATTGATTGTCGTAAAAGCCCTGGCAAGCAGTCCGTGGGGATTATTCACGATAGCGATGACAATTCCTATCGCTCTCATGATGGGAACGTATCTCAGGTTCATCCGTCCCGGCAAGGTTGCCGAGATTTCGGTCGTAGGCGTTATCCTGCTGCTTCTGTCTGTATGGGGCGGCCAGTTTGTGCATGCTTCGACGTTCTGGTCGCCAATGTTTACGCGTAGCCAGACGTGGCTGGCATGGGCCATCATTCTTTATGGCCTTGCAGCTTCCATTCTGCCGGTCTGGCTGCTTCTTGCACCGCGCGATTATCTCAGTTCATTTATGAAGATAGGCACGATTGTGGTATTCATGTTTTCCATCGTGTGGATCGCACCCCACATAAACATGCCCAAACTGACGCAATTCGTTAACGGCAACGGGCTCGTCGTCGCCGGCAAGGTTTTTCCGTTTGTGTTCATAACGATCGCGTGCAGCGCCATCTCAGGTTTTCATGCCCTCATAAGCAGCGGGACCACTCCCAGGCTCGTCACACGAGAATCCACTGTCCGCACCGTCGGTTACCTTGCAATGATTACTGAAATGGCCGTGGGCTTGATGGCGCTGATTGCGGCATGCGCATTGGAGCCGGGCCAGTATTTTGCGATCAATGTAAACGGTACGCCGTCAGCCATCGTGCAAAAAGTGAATGACGCCGGCTTTAAGGTGACGGAAGCCGATATGGTTCAGCTTGCGTCCGATGTTGGTGAGAAAACGATGTTCGGACGAACCGGCGGCGCGCCAACCTTTGCAGTCGGCATGGCCCACATCTTCGCAGCGGCGCTGGGCAATAAAAGATTTATGGCACTCTGGTATCATTTTGCGATCATGTTCGAGGCACTGTTCATCCTTACCACGGTGGATGCGGGCACGCGGGTCGGCCGTTTTCTTTTGCAGGACTTGCTGGGGCATGTCTGGAAGCCGCTTGGGGATACGAGATTGTACTGGTCCAATGTGCTCACAAGCGTGGCGTTTGTCGCGGCATGGGGCTGGTTTCTCTATCAAGGCGTTATTGATCCGCTTGGCGGCATAAACACGCTCTGGCCCGTATTCGGCATAGCAAATCAATTGCTTGCCGTGATCTCGCTTGCGCTCGGCACCACCGTCCTGATTAAAATGGGACGCGCCAGATACATATGGGTGACTCTTCTGCCCATGCTTTTCCTGCTTGTCGTGACTATGACTGCCGGCTGGCAGAAAATATCGTCAGCCGATGCCGCCGGATTTGTGCCGGCAATCGCTCAAATGAAGGAGCAGCTTCTTGCCCCAGGCGCAGATGTGGCCAGACTCAAAACGCTGATTTTCAACGCCCAGGTTGATATTGCTGTGACTGCGGTCTTTATGGTGCTTGTTTGTTTGATTGTGCTGGCCAACGCTCTTCTCTGGTTCCGCATGATGCTGGGCAAAACTTCATCTCCTTTGCATGAAGAACCGGCGGTTTCATTGGATGATCCCGCTGTCAGGCTGGTTGCTGAAACGGGCCAGTCGCACTGATGGCTGCATGTACAAACAACTCGGAAGCAGTCGCTATGAAAAAACAGGACAAGAAGTTACGTGTGGCTATTATTGGATGCGGGGTTGTTGCTCCTACGCATGCTGAAGGTTTTCGGGCTCAGGACGGAGTCGAGCTCGCCTTGGCTTGTGACCTTGTTGAATACAAAGCCCGATCGCTGGCGGAAAGGTATGGGTTTGCCGGGCTCACAACCGATTATCGGCAGGTCATGGCCGACAAGCAGGTTGATTGCGTGGCTGTTTGTACGGATCATGCCTCGCATGTGCCCATTACGGTGGCGGCGCTCAAGAGCGGGAAGCATGTGCTTTGCGAGAAGGCTTTGGCGGCTGATGCGAAAGGATTGCGGCGGATGTTCGCAGCACATGCGCGGCATCCAAAACTTGTTTTCAGCGGCGTGTTCCAGCACCGCTTCGATCCTGTCAACAGGTGCCTCAAGAAAATGGTCACGGATGGCTCTTTCGGCAGGATTCTGACCGCCGGCATGCAGGTGAGATGTGTGCGTACCAATGAGTATTTCAAGGCGGATAAATGGCGTGGCAGCTGGGCCAGGTCCGGCGGGGCCGTGTTGATCAATCAGGCCATACATTCCGTGGATATTATGGCGTGGATCATGGGCGGAGTGAAATCCGTCGGAGGAGCGTATGCGAATCTAACTCACCGCGGCGTGATGGAGACGGAAGATACAGCAACTGCGGCGGTCTGTTTTCGATCAGGCGCGCTTGGAACGATTGAAGCCACATGTTCCAGCAATCTCGGATGGGAGATCACCATCTCAATCCACGGTACTTCCGGTTCTGTTGATGTTCGCGACGGGCAACCGATCAAGATGCTCTTTGAGGATGCGGCAAAATGCGGAGAAATAGAGCAGGCAGTTTTGGCGACGCGCGGCATGATCACGGCGCAAGGCGCGAAGGATTATTACGGGGTGGGGCACATGACTCAGATCGCGGATTTTGTGGCTGCAATCAGGAAAAAGCGCAGACCGTTTGTTCCCGCGCTTGCCGCAAGGCACGCCGTTGATATCGTGCTCGCTATCTATCGCTCGCATCGTGACAATGGACGCCGGGTCGAACTCCCGACTGTGAAAGTTGATCGGTAAAGGTCGTTAGAAGTTTCTCGCCAAGCCGCCAAGGACGCCAAGATGTATGAACTTCGCGTGCTTTGCGTCTTTGCGAGAACGTCCTTTTAGAGCGCGCTTTTGCTGTCGCGTAAGAAATCATGGGTAACGGTGGGTTTGTGAAGGCGATTGACTTTCACGCCCTCACTGGCTAATTTTTCGCGCTTAACTAAATTTGTCCCCTTCGTCTATCGGCTAGGACAACAGGTTCTCAACCTGTGAAGGCGGGTTCGACTCCCGCAGGGGGCGCCATGTTGCAGGATTATTGTAACAACACCTTGGCTCGATAGAATGTCGTGCTGTTCTGTGCCGCATTTGTACAGGCGATGATACCGTCGTTTGCTGGAAGCCCGGCATAACCCGGCGCCGGCTGCCATGAGCCATCAGTCAAATTTGTGCATTCATCAATCTCGTAGTACCGATTCACTCCGGCATAGCACGCGTTTGTCTGCACGGATGGAACGCTCACGACAATCTGTCCAGCCGCATTGGTGATGATGACCGCGAAGCAGCCACTCTGATTCGTCGGATTCATACCAGCCAGATAATCCTGCCATACCGTCATGCCATTGCTCGCGACGCTCGAAGCCAGACTGGTATAGTCGTTGGTGGGCGTTCCTGGAAAATATTGCTGTATCCATGTTGACGAAGGAATGCAAGGTGCGGGCTGATTGCTATTTCCACCGCCTGACTGCGCACTACCATATGCGATGAAAGTGCTGTTCGATACCACATTCAGATATGCTGCCCATATCCAGTTTGTGGAACGAAAGACCTTTTCGACTCTGACTTCGTCCATGATCGCGTTGGCCAGAGCGCACTGTCCAGCGCTGTCGCCACTGCCACCCGCTGATGCACCAAGTCCAAGCGCTCCACCCTGGCTGATCGTTCCACTGACGACATGAGTTCCGATAAGCCTGCCATTCTCGAAATTACAGAGCTGGGCGCCATTGTACGTGAAGGCGAAATAATACCAGTTGCCCGCGACCAGACTCGGATTAAAGACGTCGTCATTGCCGGCAGTCCAGCCGCTTGTGCCGGAAGTGTGAAGCAGATTCCTCATCTCAAGCGTGCTGCCGTCAACTATGGCTTCAAGCGCCCACTGGCCCGATTTCCTGGTGATCGCCTGCTCGTTACCGTTGCCGCTCGGCAGCGTATTGAAGCGAACCCAGCCGGAGATAGTCGCCGCAGGGGTGAAATCCAGGCTGGCCGAATCTGCAACAGTCTCATATCCGCCAGCGACGCTTTGACCGCCACCTATGATGCCTATTGCGTTGCTTACAGAACCAGTCGCGGTTCCGTTATTTCTATTTACTGTGGAGTCCATTGTATTTGGCTGGGTCATGTGCCATACACCCGCGAAGGCACTACTGTCCCACGTCGCGCCATTGGTGGCGTATGTCGCTGGCGAACTGGCTATACTGGCGTTCGTATTACCCCAGTAAGCCCAAATATAACTGCCGCTGGACAACTGCGGAACCTGTACCCAAACATAGGAATTACCGTTGGTGTTCCATTGCTCGATTTCATAGTTAAGTGCAGTCGAGCCAGTTAATGATGCAAAACGGAGGTCGTAGCCGTTTGCCGATGCAAACTGATTGTACGAAAAACCATCGATGTTTGTGCCCAGCATCACCAGCGCCGGGAAATTAGTCAGCGTCTCAGGTCTGTTGTAGCCGGAGAAAGAGAGCAGCATCCTGTTATTCCACCCGTTAAAACCTGTCGGCAGCGACAATGTCGTTGGACAACCATCAAACGTTGAACCCCAACCGGTAGTGCCCGCCAGGTAATAGACGATTGCATTGCTGTCGCCGGTGAAAACGTTTGTTCCGCCAACACTGGGAGCGTTGCCAAGGAAGTAAACTCCCACAAGATTGGCACAACCACTGAACGCCGAATCCCCGATGTTGGTGACAGAGGCAGGAATTGTAACGCTGGTCACATTGGTAAAGTTGGAAAATGCAGCACTTCCAATACAGGTGACTGGCAAACCGTTGATTGTATTCGGTAGTATCAGCGCACCGCCGGTGCCGCCAGTGTAAGCTGTAAGGTTGATCGTACTATCGGAATTTGTGGTATAATTACATTGGAACATGAAATTGGCCGTATAGGTGACGTTCGTCGTGGGCATTATGATAGTTCGTGAACTCTGCTTGGAGCCATCGTTCCAGCCCGTGAACGCCCATCCGTTCGAGGCGGTAGCTGAAATCTGAACATTCGTGCTCACCGCACATGTGCCGCCACCCGACACGGTGCCAACTTGAGATGGGTTAGCCATAAGAGTCAATTGCTGCGTCCAAATGGCGGTCGGAAATCCATCCATTATCGGCCCCCAGCCTGAAGCCCCATACAAGAAGTAAGTTGTTACATTACTATCGCTTGTATAAACATATAAGGTGCTAAAGCTGGATGCGTTGCCTTGGGAATAGACGCTGGTAAGACTGGGGCAACCAGCGAACGCATAGACCCCTATGCTGACTACGCTATTGGGAATCATGACGCTGGTAAGACTGGAGCAACCCTCGAACGCATCTATAGTGATGTTTGTGCCGCCGCTGGGGACAATGAAGTAGTTTCCAACTTTGCTCCCAGGATATTGTATGAGCGTGGCCTGGCTTTTGTCGAACAAGACCCCATTCACACTGCTATAGGCGGGATTGTTTGTAGCCACCACAATTGCGCTCAGACTAGAGCAGCCAATGAACGCGGCATGCCCTTCTTGTTCTAATCCTAAGCTGGTTACGCTACTGGAAATGGTAATGTTGGTCAGACTGCTGCAAGCATTGATCGCGTCTGCTGCGATGTTTGTGACACCGTCAGGGACAGTGAAGTAATTTCCAACTTTGCTCGAAGGATATAGGATCAGCGTGGTCTGACTCTTGTCGAACAAAACCCCATTCACACTGCTATAGGCGGGATTGTTTGTGGCAACGTCAATTGCCGTCAGACTTGAACACCCTAAAAATGCACTAGCCCCAATACTGGTAACACTGCTGGGGATTGTCAAGTTGGTAATGTCACCGCAGCGATAAAACGCCCCTTCCCCGATACTGATAACGCTGCTGGGGATCGTCACATTAGCAAGACTGGTGCAACCCTCGAACGCCCATTCCCCCATGCTGGTGACGTTAGTGCCAATCATCACGTTGGTTAGACTGGTGCATTCGCTAAACGCCCCCTCCCCGATGTCGATGACACTGTTCGGGATTGTGACGCTAGTCAGACTGATGCAGTCATTGAAAGCCTCGTCCCCAATGCTGGCGACGTTAGTGCCGATGATGACGTTGCTCAGGTTTGTGCAGTCGTTAAACGCTTCTTCCCCAATGCTAATGACACTGACGGGAATCGTGGCGTTGCTCAGGTTCGAGCAACCACAGAACGCCGTCCTCCCTAAACTGGAGACGCTGGCAGAGATGATGACATTGGTCAAATTGAGGCAGTTTGCGAATGCTCCATCCCCGACACTGATAACACTGGTAGGTATAGTATAACTTCTTGCCTGGCACGCCAGTGGATATTGGACGATGGTGGTTTGATTGCTATTGAACAATATTCCATTCACAGAGCTAAATGCGGAATTCTGTGCATTAACCGCGATTCCCGTCAGACTATTGCAGTCCCAGAACGTCGTAAAATCTCCGATGTTCGTGACGCCCTCGCCGATTAATACCCAGGTGATGTTCGCACATGACTCGAACGCACTTCCCCCGATGATAGTCACACTGTCGGGGATTGTAACGCTTGTTGCGTTGGTACAGAGCTCGAACGCTCCTAGCCCGATATCAGTTACCGTCAAACCATTGATTTGGCTTGGAATGGCCAGAGCGCCGCCGGGGCCGGAATAACCATTGATTGTGATTGTATTCGTATTATCTGAATTTACGAAATAGCTGTATTGACCCATCACCACAGTTGGCATCGCAAGAAACAACATCAATCCGGCGCCACAGACAATTCTCCCCAGTGTGCTTGCTTTGGATTTCATACTCCAGTTTTCTCCCGCATCTTTTCGACAATGCATTTTCAATTGATCAAAGTAAGTTTAGCTGATTGCCGGGCTGAATTCAAAGAAGAATCCGACACTTGTATCCATTCCATGGTCTTTCCATACACCCAATATCGTGCGGTACGACGCTGTAGGTGCCCTTGGAGGTGCTTTAGGCAGCGTTAAGGATGTCCTTCATGCTGTTCACGATCCTAAGCCAGTCCAGAACTTGGTTCCAACTGGGAACCGAGTGGGGCGCCATGAACCAGATCTTCTCGTCAACCGCCCTATGCCTGCAGTTCCGAAA
>CAZASC010000118.1:0-10360 GCA_964487695.1 uncultured Victivallales bacterium | reverse complement strand
AAAACCTAACTTAATTTCTGCGTTTCGTGGTCCAAAGAATGGGGTCCACCTCTCAACGAATGTTGACCTCTCCTGCCTTAGAGATGCATACAGCAGCAATCTGGATAAACAGACCGCTCGGAAGGTTTCTTTTCTGGAGGACGATATCTGCTCTTCGTCCCTGCGTTCGGAGTCCGCTGATGTTGTAATGAGTTGGGAGGTGTTGGAACACGTGACACGACCTGAAGATGCATTTCGGCAGATTGCCCGAATTCTCAAGCCGGGCGGCTTCGCTTTTCATGAATACAATCCGTTCTTTTCGATGAATGGTGGACACAGCCTGTGCACGTTGGATTTCCCTTGGGGTCACGCAAGGCTGAATGCCGCGGATTTTGAAAGGTACCTGGATGAGATAAGACCGGGGGAAAAGTCGGTTTCTCTCAGTTTCTATCGAAACAATCTGAATCGAATGACGCTTTCGGAACTCAAACTCTATGTGCAAAAAGCGGGATTGACGCTTCTTAGCCTTTTGCCTTGGTGTTCGAGAGAACATCTGGCAGCAGTGAGCTCCGAGAACCTCAGTCAGTGTAAGCGTGTCTATCCATCTGTCGAACTTATGGATCTCATTTCGCCCACTGTTTGGATTTTGCTGAGGAAAGATGAATAGCAAGTCATCTCATCCCTCATCCCCGCCGATGATCCCTTACGGACGGCAATGCATAGACAATGCCGACGTGGCAGCGGTCGTAAAAGCTCTGAAGAGTGATTGGCTGACAACGGGTCCCTGTGTCGAAGCGTTCGAGAAGGCGCTCGCCGAATATTGCGGAGCGAAGCATGCGATCGCTGTCTGCAACGGAACTGCCGCGCTACATGTGGCAATGCTGGCGGGGCGCATCGGAGCGGGGCAGCGAGTCTTAACAAGTGCCAATACGTTCCTCGCCTCTGCCAACTGCGCTGAGTTTGTCGGCGCGACTGCGGATTTTGCCGACATGGATCCTGGCACCTACAACGTCACGGCGGAAACGCTCCGCGTCGCGTGGAAAGACGATGTGCGCGCGATTGTGCCGGTTGACTTTGCGGGCCAACCTTGCGACATGCCGGCGATTGCACACCTTGCGCGTGAGAAGGGCGCCATTATCATTGAGGATGCCAGTCATGCTCTGGGCAGCCAGTTCATACACCAGGGCAAGTCGTACAGGGTCGGCGGACATCAGTGGGCCGACATGACCACTCTTAGTTTCCACCCAGTTAAGACCATAACCACAGGCGAGGGTGGGGCGATCCTGACGAATGATGACAGTCTCGCCGAACGCAGCCGCATGTTCCGAAATCATGGAATGGTGAGGATGGCGGATGGCGGAAACCTGAAACCTGAAAGAGAGAAGCAGAACTGGACTTCCATTGCATCGTCTCTCGACTCTTCGTGCTCAGGTGTCAAGTTACAGTCTTCATCCATCTCTTCTTCTCAGGTTTCAGGTTTCATCCCTCATCCTTTTCCTGGTTATTATGAGATGCATGAACTGGGCTATAATTACCGCATTACGGACCTCCAGTGCGCTCTTGGCCTCAGCCAATTAAAGAAGCTTGATTCTTTCATTGACCGCCGCACCGAGATCGTCGCCGCCTACAATTCCGCCTTCAGCCATCTGCCCTCTGTCATTTGTCCTCACCTTTCATCTGCAACTCAGGTTTCAGGATTCAGCCTTCATCACTCCCGCGTAGCCTGGCACCTCTATGTCCTGCAGATAGACTTCGCCAAGATTGGCAAGACGCGCACGCAGGTAATGAATGAATTGAAGGAACGGGGCATCGGCACACAGGTGCATTACATACCTGTGCATTTGCAGCCTTACTATCGCAGGAAATATGGTTATGATGCAGACAAGTGCCCTGTCGCAGAAGCTTACTACAAACGTTGCCTTAGCCTGCCTCTCTATCCACTTATGATTGATACAGATGTCAAACGCGTCATAAAGTCGGTCTGTGAGGTGACGGTATCATGAACACCGTGGCAATTATTCCCGCACGCGGCGGAAGCAAACGGATTCCCGGCAAGAATATCAAGATTTTCGCGGGGTATCCGATGATCAGCTATTCGATAACCGCGGCACGGGAATCGGGAGTGTTCAACCGTATCATTGTCTCAACCGATGACGATGAGATCGCAAATGTTGCGCGAAGTTGCGGCGCGGAAGTTCCATTTCGTCGCCCGGCGCATTTGGCCGATGATCGCGCCTCGACGGAGGATGTTCTCGTCAATGCCCTGGAAACATTGCGCGAAAACGGCGAGACATTCGAACATGCCTGCTGCATCTACGCGACAGCACCGTTTATTGATGCGAAAGACCTGCCGACTGGATTTGACGCTTTGCGTCGCGCAAATGCAACGACGGCATTTGCAGTGACAACCTTCGAGTATCCGATATTTCGCGCGTTCAGGATACGGCCTGACGGTCGTCTCGAAATGCTCTGGCCGGAACATCGCGATGCGCGTTCACAGGAGTTGCCCGAGGCATGCCACGATGCCGGGCAGTTCTACTGGCTCGATGTGAAGAAGTTTCTCGTAGAACGCCAACTGTTCTCAGCAGACTCAGTGCCAGTGCATATTCCCCGCTGGCGTGTGCAGGACATTGACACACCGGAAGACTGGCGTCGTGCCGAGATGATGTTTAAGGCAGCGGGCAGAAGTTGAATCACAAAAATACTCCCGATCTTGCGCCCTGGTTGCTGATACGCGCCGAGGCATCGAGTTCCATCGGCACCGGTCATATCATGCGAATGCTTGCTTTGGCGCAGGCATGGCAGGACAAGTTTCACGCGGAAAAACCGCGCGTGACTTTCGCATGTCGGGAACTCCCGTCAGCTCTGCATGATCGTCTGCTTGACAAAGGCATTGAGATTTGGCGACTCGAGGCGAAAGCGGGAGGAATCGAGGATACACGGGAAGTCATTGGCCTTGTGAACCGTGGCGGAGTGTGTCCATCATGGATCGTAACCGACGGTTACTTCTTCACGATCGAATTTCAACGCGAGATACGCTCGCACGGTATGCACTTGGCTGTCATGGACGACAATGGCGAAAATGGGGCGTATGACTGTGACGTGATCCTGAACCAGAATATTCTGGCGCAAGAATCAATGTATGTTCGGCGCAATCCAGATGCGCGGTTGCTGCTCGGAACAGATTACGCCTTGTTGCGCCGGGAATTCCGGGACGCTGAGCCGAAGGCAAAAGAGATGCCTCGGCAAGTCGAGCGCGTCATGTTGACGTTTGGCGGCGGGAACACGGTGGAACTTGTGATCGCCATCCTCAGAAGCCTGCGCGATGTCCGACCGCTGTTGCACATTCGCTGTGTTCTCGGTTCGTTGGCTGTCGCATCCGCCGAACTGGAAAAGGCGCGGGCCAATTCGCCGCATCGTGTCGAGATTCTGAATGACGTTCGTGATATGACTGAAGTCATGCACTGGGCTGACCTTTCGATTAACGCCGCCGGTTCGACGACATGGGAATTGTGCGCCATGGGTGTGCCAATGATTGTGACGGTTCTGGCTGAGAACCAACGGCTGATCGCGGAAGGGTTGGTCGCACGCGGCTGCGCGGTCAACGCCGGCGATGTCGTTGCGGGGCGATCCGTCGAAAAAGTTCACGAATTGTTCGTGTCACTGGTGGGTGACGTGGCACGCCGCCGCGAACTGGCGCATCGTGCCCATGAACTGGTGGATGGCAGCGGCGCACTGCGCGTCGTGGAGTCGCTGTCAGGAAATGGGAGCAAGAAATGATAACACTTAATCCAATCCGTGTTGCCAAGCGGCTCATCGGACCTGGTCAGCTCTGTTTTATGGTAGCCGAGATCGGGATTAATCACAATGGCGACATGAGGCTTGCCCGCGCAATGATAGATGCCGCCGTAAAGGCCGGCGCTGACGCGGTCAAGTTTCAGAACTACCGCACCGAAGATTTTCTTTCGGATCGTTCTTCCACCTACAGTTACAAGCGAGGCAAGAAGACCATCACCGAGTCGCAATTCGACATGTTCAAGCGGTGCGAGTTGTCAACGCGCGACCTTGCTGAATTGGCTGCTCATTGCAAGCGGCGTAAGGTAATATTCTTCAGCACGCCGACTAGCGCCGAGGGAGTCCGTGAGTTGCAGAAATTACGGGTTCCGTTACTCAAGAACGGTTCCGACTATTTGGGAAATCTATCTCTGATCCGCACCATGGCACGCACGAAGATTCCGACGGTTCTCTCGACCGGCATGGCGACGGTGAACGAGATAGATTCCGCTGTGCACGCATTTCGCCACGCAGGCGGATTTGACCTGATTCTGCTGCACTGTGTGTCGAGTTATCCAGCCCCTCCATCTTCTGTTCATCTCCGGAAGATTCCAGCACTGGCCGCCGCCTTTGGCTGTCCAGTCGGTTTCAGCGATCACACCGAGGGAATAGTTGCCGCGCTTGGTGCGGTCGCTCTGGGCGCATGTTTCATCGAGAAGCATTTCACGACCGACTGCGGTCTTCCTGGTCCGGATCAGGAACTGTCGTCCGATCCTGTCGAATTCGGCGTGTTGGTCCGTAGCGTTCGCCTTATGGAGCAATGCCTTGGAGAATCGCGAATTGGACCAAGCATTTCCGAAGCGAAGAATCGCAGGAAATTCCGCCTTTCCTGCATCGCCGCACGAGACTTGAAGGCTGGACACCGCATGAAGACTGGTGACGTGGTATTTCGTCGTCCGGGCACCGGTTTGCCGCCCAGTGCGATTGAGCAATTGCTGAATAGAAAACTGATTCATACGGTTTCTGCAGGATATTTATTTTCATCGAATGATTTCAGGTAGGTTCGGAAGGATAGAACTGAATACGCAATCATCCAGCCGGAAAGTGATATTCGTTAGCCTGCCGTCGGTCCCAGTGACCGATATCCCGGCAAGCTTTGAAAAGCTGGGCTCACGCATACAGCCTTGCAGCATGCCTCTCGGTATTTTGCACATCTCTTCCTTCTTGAAGAAACACAACCACACTGTTCAAACAGGCCTTCTTGATTACCTGCTGGCGCTCCGCAATATTCACACCTATGGAAACATAGCTGACTTTGTCTGATGAAATGACAGCGGCGGAGTTGAATGATTTTGTGTACCAAGCGAACTTGGAACGTAATTTCTTGTCCAATCCTAAGTTTGTCAGGGGTGACTTTTCACGAGCACTTGAGCTATTCAATGATATAGTCTGGAGGAATGCATTCCATGTCGTGGCATTGTACTGTATCATGCAATGTTACAAGGGATTGGGAAATGAAGATGAGGCGAAACGTGCGGAGCAGCAAATGAGAGAGAAAATCAGCACTGATAATCGTGCCGCTGATATGTTCACAAAGTACCGACACCTGATGCCGGCCTTCAAACTAGAGCAAGAAAAGTGAAGGTGTTGTTTCTAGGCAACCACACGGTCGGTGTTCGAACACTGGCGACTCTCCGCAACGTTGTTGAGGTCGTTGGTGTAGTGGCGCATCCTCAAGACCCGGAGGATGGCGTACGGTATGAATCTGTATTTGCTTACGCAAAATCGCATGGGTTGCAGGTGATTCGGGGTGCGGCAAAGAATTCCGATGTGAACGCATTCGTTGCCGGTGCTAGGGCTGACCTCTTATGGGTTACCGACTATCGCTATTTACTTCCCATGTCCCTGGTGAAACTTTCTGCGTTTGGTGCCGTTAATTTGCATCCAAGCCTTTTGCCCAAATACCGTGGTCGCGCTTCAATCAACTGGGCGATACTGAATGGCGAAAGCACCTTGGGCTTGACGGCTCATTACATAGATGAAGGCATGGATACTGGTGATATTATTGAACAAGTCAGTTTCAATTTGCGTCAGGATCAGGACGTGGGTGACGCCTTGAGGCTGCTCTATCCGCGCTATGAGGCTGTTGCATCGCGTGTGCTTGGCTATTTTCGCGCCGGTAAAGTCCCGCGCAACGCGCAGGATCATTCGCAAGCCACCAGTTTTCTTCGCCGTAAGCCGGATGACGGGGAAATCGATTGGCGACAGAACGCCGTTAACATTGTCAATCTGGTGCGTGCCGTGGCCGCGCCATATCCCGGTGCATTCACGAAGCATGAGGGGAGCAAACTTATGATCTGGCGAGCATCCGTAGTAAATGCTGAAAAGAATACTTCTCATCAACCTGGTGTGGTGATGGCGAGAACAAGCAGTGGCCTTGTCGTCGCTTGCGGAGATGGCTGTGTTTTGGTGGAACGGATTGAGGCGGCTGATCCGGAACAGCCCCTCTCAGTTCGTGAAGGTCTGCAATTCGAGGTACATTCTTGAGCGCATACTCAGTTCGGAGACGCATGACAAATATCAGCGCGATTCCACACAACCGGTTGACTTACGGCATGGCCGAGGCCCGTGCCGTGGCTACTGTGGTCAAGAGCGGCCAGTGGGCCTGTGGCAAGAAGGTTGCGGAGTTGGAGGTCGCTCTTGCCCGTTCTGCACAGGTTACAAATGTGGTTTGCGTCGGAAGCGGGTTGGGAGCGCTTCGGCTTGCACTGTTAGCATCTGGTATTTCCGCCGGCGATGAAGTGATCGTTCCGGCTTATTCTTGCGTTGCGTTGGCCAATGCAGTTTTGAGTCTCGGTGCAAAGCCTGTTGCTGCGGATGTCCTGCCGGGTGAGTGGAACATCGATCCGGCTGATGCAAGGCGGAAGATGACCCGCCGCACCACGGCTCTCATTGCCGTCCACACATTCGGATTTCCGGCCCGCATCAATGAACTGAAGAAGCTGGGTGTGGTTGTTGTGGAAGACTGCGCCCACGCGATCGGCCGATTGCAGAATGGTTTCGCGCTCGGAGCACGAGGCGATATCTCGATTACATCTTTCTATGCGACAAAACTCGTCGGAGCAGGAGAAGGTGGTGCGGTGCTCACGAATGATAGAACAATAGCTACGAAAGTCAGGCAATGGCGTGATTACTTCGATCAACCGATGTCAGCCACGAGATTGAACGATAAGATGACTGATATTGAAGCCGTGCTCGGACTGTGTCAACTTGGCCGCTTGCCTGACCTGCTGGACGCCCGGCGCAACCGTGCGCATCGCTACACTACCGCATTCGGACGATTGGCACACGCCGGCAGAATCGAGATTCCCGCTGCCATCGAAAGTCGGATCTGGTATCGCTATGTCGTCCGGGTGCCCGGAGTACCATCGAGAGAACTTTGCGCAGCTCTGGCATCACGTCGAATTTCTGCGGCGGAACCTATCTGCGATTGGCGCGAAAAGGGGCAGAGCCGTCAGCCGATTGCTTCGCTCGTATTCCGCGAACTTGTCTCGCTGCCCCTTTATCCGACACTGACACGTGTTGAGCAATCACGCGTGATCGAAGCAGTACGTGGCTTTCTCGAATAGGAGAACCGAGCATGAGAGATCAAGAATCTTCATCGGCTTTCGGTCGCATTGCGGATTACTACGACAGACTTGTGAACAAGTATGGTCATGATCCGCGGGCTGCAGATTATGGACGAGCGTCGTCCCAAGCGGCGAAATTCAAGGTGCTCGCCGAAGCATTGCCATTGAATGGCGCAAGCGTGCTAGATGTCGGTTGTGGTTTTGCAGATTTCGCAGATTTCATTTTAGCGCTCCATCGCGATGTGGAATATCATGGTATTGATGTGTCGCCGCGAATGGTCGAGGAGGCACGGAAACTGCATCCCGGAGTAGACATTCGGAACGAGAACCTGACTTCCGTCAAGGGAGAGTCGAAATACGATTTGGTGGTGGCAAACGGGATATTCTATCTGCTTGGCGAAGATGCATGGGGAGCAATGCAACAACTGATAAAGCGCATGTTCATTCTGGCGAGACGCGCGGTGGCGTTCAATACCCTGAGTACCTGGGCGACTGTCCAGGAACCGGGCGAATTCTATGCATGCCCGGAGAAGACGCTGGAATTCTGCCGGACGCTCACGCCGCGAATTGTGTTGCGGCATGATTATCTGCGGCATGATTTTACGATTTATCTCTATCGCGATCATTTCCAGGAATGCGACGAGGAGAGGACATCATAATGATACTTACTGCTCATCAGCCTGCCTATTTGCCGTGGCTCGGGCTCTTTCATAAGATTGCCCTTGCCGATGTTTTTATCTTTATGGACGATGTTAAGTATTCAAAATCAGACTACTCGAATAGAAATTACATAAAGCATCCAGAAGGCAGAAAGCATTTGTTAACAATTCCTGTCAAAACTGGAGGCGCCGACAATGTGACGTTCGTAAACCTGCCCATTGATAATAGTCAGAATTGGCGGCGGAGTCATTTGGCCACCATAGATAACTTCTATAGAAAAGCACCGCATAAGCAAATGCTTGGTGACCTTTCGGATAACTATAGGAAAGAACACGTAATGTTGTCAGACCTCACATATGAAATGTTGTTGTTCTTTCTAGGCAAGCTCGGAATAAAGACAAGGGTAATGCGAGCATCGTTGCTGGGTTTGAAGGAAAGCGGGAATGATTACTTGATCGAGCTCTGCAAAACCCACTCCTGTGACGTCTACATTTTCGGTGCATTGGGGCGAGACTACGCGGATCTTGCAGCATTTGAGAGCGCCGGGATTAATGCCATGTTCCAAGATTATCACCACCCAGTGTATCCGCAGTTGCATGGCGATTTTGTTTCGCATTTGTCCATCGTGGATCTGCTTTTTAACTGCGGTGCATCAAGTCTCGATATATTGATGTCGGGCAATATGACGAAAGAAGACATCCCAAGAACTTACGAAAAATGAATAGCTATGGAAGTGTGAGAAAAGGAGATCATACAATGACCAATCTGGTGATCGCAGCTCATCCTGATGATGAAGTTCTGGGTTGCGGCGGCACAATCGCTCGCCTCGCGCGAGAAGGGCACGCAGTTCACATCGCGATCCTTGGTGAAGGCATTACTTCGCGCTTTGCCCGGCGAGGGCAGGCAGACAAGAAACTGCTGAAACAGTTGCACGACCGCAGTCATCGAGTTGCTAACTTCTTAGGCGCCAAGGATTTGTTTATGGGGGACCTTCCCGACAATCGGTTCGATACCGTGCCACTATTGGATGTGGTCAAGATGATCGAACGTCTTGTGGAAAAGATCCGACCTGAGGCGATATACACGCAGCACGGAGGCGATCTTAACATTGATCACGCCGTCACATTCCGCGCAACCTTGACTGCCACGCGGCCCGTTCATGGTTGTCCAGTGAAAGCGCTTTACTCATACGAAGTGGCCTCATCAACAGAATGGGGATTCCAGCGATTTGAGCCGGCCTTCAGCCCGTCACTTTTCATCAATATCGAATCCACATTGGAAGGAAAGATTCGGGCAATGCAGATGTATGAGAGCGAAGCGCGGGTTTTTCCGCATCCTCGTTCGGCAGAGTCGCTAAGCGCCATGGCTGCCAAGTGGGGGGCTACGGTTGGATTGAAGGCCGCAGAGGCATTCGAAGTAATCAGGGATATCCGGTCATGAAGTGTCATCTGTGCGAGTTGAAAGTGCCTTGGCGCCTGTCTGACGATGTGCTGTTAATCTGGGAATGTGTCATACTGTGAATGTGTACTTGGTAACCCGTTCCGCAACAGCGGAGGCATTGATTCGTGATATCCCTCCAGACGACTCTCTGTTTGCGACATCGAGTTGGAATGTTGAGCAGATACTTGCCCGGGCCGGGCGGAAGGTTGTTCAATTGGAAGACTTGTTGTCGCCCGATTTGCTGAGAGAGATAGATCGTTTCATCTTTGGGATCGTCAGGGGTTGGTATCGGTTTCAAGATCGAGATTTTACGCTCGTGGATGGTTTGTCATTGGGAAACATTCACGAATTTGAACTGATCCACGGCCAGACCTATCCGACAGAAGCGTTTGTCGCGACCGCAGGGGTTGCGCCATTTGTGCGGTCGTTTGCGCAGTATAAACTCCTCTTTGAATCAACGCCGGCTCGAATCATCTACCACGACATCAGCGAACCTGCGCCACTGGCGGCACTGGAATTGGTTGCTTCAAAGTTTAGCGCCAGTCTAAATCTTCTTCAAGTTCAAGCGCCCAAAACTCCACCCCAAAAGACATCACGGAATTATTCGCTCATATGGCGCATCAAGACTGGCTTTCGCTGGCGTTATCAACTTCTTGCGGAACAGTCTGGCAATGGGATTGATAGACTCATGAATCACTGGCGTGGTCGGCGTTTTGTGCAACGCTTTCATGAATGGATTGATAAGATCACAAACTGCAGACTGGGTATTCTGATTATAGACTATCCCTGTTTACACGATTCGATGCGCCTGCTCGAGGAGAAGGGATTCAAGATCCACACTCCCGATGATTGCTTTCGCTATACTGCCATGTCCGCAG
>CAZASC010000117.1:0-10532 GCA_964487695.1 uncultured Victivallales bacterium | reverse complement strand
CACGTTGCCAACGTGAATGTCGTGAGTTCGAGCCTCATCGCCCGCTGTCAGAAGCCTTTGTAAGCCAACAACTTACGAAGGCTTCTTTCATCACATCTTATACGCTCCTCCCTATTACGCTCCTGTTTACGCTCTTCAATGTAAATTATGATGCGCGCCGGGCAATTTGGGCTGACAAAGTGAAACGGCTGGCCAGTTTGGTCAGTTCCAAAACGAGGATGGAAAAATGACGAGGGGCAAGTCGGGCGAATCTGACCAGAATCGCCCCTGCCCCGACCTACGAGACCTTCGATGAGCGCTCCAAGATGTGCTTGCCGATTCGGGTGCTGGACAACAGGCATGGGAAGGGAACAATTTGGCGTGGGCGTCGCAATAGTTGACCTGGATTCGTTCAAAAAGGTGAACGATTCGCTGGGACATCTGGTTGGAGACCGAATTCTGGTCGAGACGGCGACAAGGATGCGACAGGTGCTCCGCCCTTATGACTGTCTTGGCAGGTACGGCGGAGACGAGTTCTTGATTGTGATGCCGACCGTGACGGATGACGAGCTTCTGTCTATAGCCGACCGGGTCAGGACTGCCGTCGGCACATCGCCGATACAAGTACCCGGACACGCCATTACCCAAACCGTCTCCATAGGAGCCAGCATCGCCTCTGGAGATAGTCCGCAGAGGTGGGAGTCGGTGGTGCTTGCTGCCGACAAAGCACTGTACTCGGCTAAGAAACACGGAAGGAATCGAGCCGAGTTGATTTCGTGCGCTTCTGACGGAGTTTGCGATGCTGCGGCATAGATTTGCCTTGGACGGTCGCAATAGCTCAAGAGAATGACACCGCTGTGTCTCCTTGCCTGTCCTATGGGCACCGATCCCTTCGTGGTTCATTCTGTTAGGAGTTCTAAACCTGCAGCCGCTAAGTGACGATTATGAATGCTGGAAGGATAACTTATGAACGAGAATAACTCCGCGTTGTCAGATCCCTATTTGCTGGCCATGCACTTCGAGCAGATCGCAAAGGATATGTACGCAGACCTGTCGCAAGTCAGTGACAATGCGGAAGCGCGGATGATCTTTGCGCGATTGTCAAAAGAGGAAGCGGGCCACATCGGACTGTTTCGGAATCTCAGGACCGCTCATACATCCAAGCCCCCGACTGCTGAGTATACCGAGCAGGCTCTGACCCTGATGCGGACGCACATTCTGCCGGTTCCCGGGACTGTTTCCGCAATAGCCCTGATGGGCGATCTCAAGAAAGCCCTGGAACTTGCGCTGAGGATGGAACAGGATTCCATTTTGTTCTACCGGGGACTCATGTCGCTCCAACCCAATTTGCAGGGCGACTTAGCCAGAATCATCCAGGAAGAACAGCGGCACTCTCAGATCCTCGTGAGGCTCTTGGAAGCTGCCCATGACGGCGGGATTCCCGTCCAACGTAATCTGATGAGCAAGTAAGAGCGGGCTGTCTTGGTGTCGTTGCGTAGGGGCAATAGCCAACGACTGTCCTCTGCATCCAAGGCGGCGTGCGATGTCTGCCCAAACGCGTGAATCATTTCCGCTGGTTGAAGTCATCTGGGCGGCTCCGAGTGGGTCGCTCGTTTTCTTTAGCGAAAGAGAAACAGCTATCGTCCGCTACGAGTCTCACCAGACCGTCCCGGCTGCCCCACAAACGCTCGTGTTCGCGATGTTCATGTGGGTCAACTGAGCCAGACGGCGAACGTGGACGAACGGGGGCGTTGCCACCAGAAGTGGACATTTTCAGCTTCTCTCCGGCAGCCGATTAGGTATCATCCTCGTCATGGGACTAACGATTCACTACTGCTTCAAGGCTGGCGAAGTCTCGACCGACGAGGCTCTGGCGCTCGTCAGCCAGCTCCATGCCGCCGCCCTCGACCTACCCTTCGACCATGTCAGCCAGCTCGTCGAAGTGCTGAAAAGCTCCCGTTCATCCAAGAAATCCGAAGTTTCTCCTGAAACGGACCTGCTCAAGGCTCGCGCCCTGCATCCTGTCATCGCCACTTTCAAGGACGGCGAGTGCGGAGAACTTCTCTACCCCGACGAACTGATCGGCTTCATCGTCGTCCCAGCCGAGGGCTGCGAGGTCGCCTGCTTCGGACTTGGGCGCTATCCGACGAGCATCGTCAAGGACGGGCAGAGCATCTCAACTGACTTGGACGGCTGGCGCTGGTGGGCATTCTGCAAGACGCAGTACGCCTCGAATCCGTCGCTGGGCGGCGTCAAGCAGTTCCTCCGCTGTCATCTTGGAATCGTCGCCCTGCTCGATAAGGCGAAGGAGTTCTGCATCCTTGAAGATGTGAAGGACGAGGGGGGATACTGGGAGAAGCGGGACGTAGAGGCTCTCGTCAAGGAAATCGCCAGATGGAACTCGATGGTCGCTGGTTTCGTTGGGCGGCTGAATGATCACATGGAAAAGGCTGGGCGGGATCGTCGCAGCGTGGCGTCGGCGATCACGGAGTTCCCGGATTTCGAGCATTTGGAGGCAGAAGGTCGGGCTGAGGAAGACGGGCAAGAGCCGTAGGCTGGTCGCTTCTTGTCGCGATAGAATCAGAACTCTCTCGACATAGCAGGTATTAACTGATAGTCTACTGAGCGTTGGGCAAGACGTTCTTCGATGAAACCTAGGCAGAATATGATGCCTGCTAAACCTGACAGTGCCGTGAGTCATCCCGTCCAGTCCGTAATGTCACGGACCGGATCCTTCCCACTGTCTGTAGCTTTTGAGTTGATCGGAAAGCAGCGGCAGAAGCCCCGCCTTGTTTTTGACCCATTCGCGGGCAAAGGCACGGTTTTGCTAGCGGCTCGCATGCACGGATGTGAGGCTTATGGCATGGATATTGCGCCGGAAGCAGTTGCCTGCTCACGAGCGAAACTTGCCGATATAACTTTAGAGCAAGTTAACTGTTACATCGACGGATTACGTCTGCCGAACGGTACAGGTGGGGTTGCGCCTCCGGAAGTAAGGTGTTTTTACCACCCTGAAACATTGAGACAGATATTAGGCTACCGCCGACAGATCTTTGTGGACATTCAATCACAACACACGACGATACGTGAAGCTGCAGGCTTCACATTGGCCGCAGTCCTTGGAATACTTCATGGTCATGCGTCCTATTCACTATCGATCCCTAGTGCGCACGCATACTCGATGTCTCCAGGTTACGTCAAGAGATATGCCGCAAAGCACGGCCTTAAGCCGGAAAATAAGGACGTGAAATTCTGCATCAAATCGAAGGTCAAGCGATGCCTCGCATTGCCGTTGCCCAATCCAGTCAGGTCTGAGGTACGATTAGGTTCAGCGTCGCAAGCCACAACGGAGTTTCCCCAACTTGCCGGAAGCGTCGACATGATTCTCACATCACCACCTTATCTCAACGCTCAAACCTATGCCAAAGACAACTGGTTGCGCCTGTGGTTTCTTGGTTACAATTATCGCCAACTCAAGCCGCTGTACATCGAGACAGCCAGCATTCCTCGCTATGGACTTGCGATGACAGCGGTTCTTCAGCAGTTCGCGGCAATGCTACGACCCGGCGGGACTCTGATTTGCATTGCTGGTGATGTCGCCATTCATAAAACTGGACGGTCCTCATCGCGCCGCAGCATGTTTCGTACTGGAGAGTTCTTGCGCGACTTATGCCAGAAGCTCTGTCTGGGTCTACAGGTTGCCAATCAAGAAGTTCACAAGGTACCAGGACAGAGCCGCTATTTCAATGCGCTTAATGATTCTAACGGGCATCGTAAGCATGATTTGATCGAGAGAGTATTCACAGCTACGAAAGTCTGACACGAGGTCTCCTGACAATGCCGAAATACAAGGCGGACTTATACAACATGGCTGCTAAGTGGGAAGAAGAAGCCAGAAAGGATTCTCGCGACTCTTACCCATATACCTCACTTCTCGATGAACTGTTTTTCCATGCTGAGCTTCGATTCAAGGACTATCGACAGTACCAAGAGGAAGGAGCCTTTTCCAAACGACTAAGTGAATGGATATGCAATATCCCTGAAGAGTCCAGACGGAAAACGCTAGTTAAGCTCTTAAGATATTTGTTATTCATAGACCGTATGCAAATGGAATCGATCTACCGAGATGCATATCGAAGGATAATTGGACCGTGGCTTTCCGCTGAGTGGACAAATCCATCTCTGTTTCTTGCGCCGGATTTAGAAATAAAGCTGCTTCGGACCTTAAAACAGTTCACCTTGCTGTCGATTACGGAAAGTATGTGTTTTTCCGATTTTCTCAACGCTAACGATCTCTCTGGCCTTCGTAAACCCGCCATCCTGGGAGAAGGACAACCTGATTTCTCTCGCATCATTGCCAATTCTAAAGCTAAGGGCGCTATAGTTTTGGAAGATTTCGTTGGCACCGGCAAACAAGCCAGCGCCACACTTGCCCACATAGCTACGACCTTACCCACAACTTGGAAACTCCTCTTTGTTCCGCTCATCATTCTTGAATGCGGCCTAAACGCAATGCGTGCAGACACACGCTTAACTCGCATCACTATCTCACCTGTGATTACCGTTTCAGCCAACGAGTGTATCCATGATGATTGGGTAAAGGGAGAACAAGCCGATTTTTGCGAGCTGCGTACGGTGATACAAGAGACTGCCGAACGTGTGTTGGAACGGTTAAATGACATGGATGACCCCCCCGATAACGCATTTGGCTATAAAGGCTCAGGAGCCTTTGTTGTTACCTGTCATAATGCGCCGAACAATACACTACCGCTAATTCATCATCGCGCCCCAACTTGGTCGCCTTTGTTCCGTAGGATTCACCATTCAAAGGACGGACTATGACTACATCAAAAGAGACTTACAGATCCCGTAACCCATTCTATAACCCTTTGGTAGCTGAACGCATAAGAGATCCTAAACTATACCGCAAGCTCTTCTCTCCGAAAGTCTTAGTCGGCGAGACCCTTGAGGTCTTTCAACCCGTCAACGTTGTCCTCTTGGGGCCTCAGGGATCCGGCAAATCGATGATCCTGAATATGATCCGTCTTCCTGTCGTCGCCGAGTGGCTTAGCAAACACAATACTATGCCCGAACCTCTTTCCTCCATTCCACCTTATTTTGGATTATGCGTTAACCTCGTATTATGCAATTTTCACGCATTTGGCCGCCGCTCGATTTCCAGGGCCGCAAAAGGCGGCGACCACGACCCGGGTGTCGAGTTGAGCTGTGCTGCAGATTTTATGAATCACATGTGTTTGAAAGAATTCCTTCGCGGATTAGAATTAGTAATCGAAGGAAGGTCGCCTCGACTGCGATCCTGGCTTGGATTCCAAAAGAGACTTCATCCCAAAGACGAAGTTGCTTCGACCATTGCTAAATGGAAGTGTTGGTTCGGGTATTATAGAAAGTGTACTTCATTCCAGAAGCTCAAAGCTAAAGTGGAGGAACGTTTAGCCACATGGTTCTCATTTATCAATGCCAACACTGATGACATCCCTGATGAAGTATGGACTACTAAAGCCACTCTTGGGGAGCCAGTTAAAGAGATGGGAAAGCTTGTCAACACCCTCAGTACACATGATGATATCGTTCCGCTATTTATAGTAATTGACCAGTACGAGGTGCTGCCCGAATTGAATCCCGTATATGGAACAGGGCTGCAACGAGTCGTGAATTCCCTCCTGAAAACGCGCGACCCTTTGGTATCTTATAAAATTGGCGCACGGACTCACGATTGGGGCAAGGAGTTGCGAATATGGGGGGCCGAATCCAGAATTGAAGTTCAACGCGATTATGTGGTAGTAAATCTCTGCGACTCTCTAATGCGAAACGAGGATGCACAAGGCTGGGTCTTCCCGGACTTTGCTAATGATGTGATCGATAAGCGACTTCGTGTTGAAGGTGGATTCCCAGGGGTCCTTCCGGGTCACGCGGAAAAGATGTTCGGCAAATGGAACGAGTACGAGGAAGCTAACATATATTTCCGTCGCCACAAAGCGAACAAGATGAAAGTTCTGCGAGGTCTCCAGCCTCCTGCCAAGTCAGTCATTGCTCAACTATGCGGTGAGGACGCCAGCGCTTTGGATCTCCGTTTGGCAGCTGCATGGTGTATGCAACGTTCCCAAAGAAAAGATACCCTTCGGCAGATTCTCAGTGAATGTGCGAGCCGTCCGTGGAGTCGAGACTGGTGGCGGAAAGAGCGACGCGAAGTAGCATTGCTTCAGATCGCGTCTTTTGCCAACCAGCGTCGTATTTACTACGGATGGGATACAATACTGTATTTGTCAGGCGGGAACATCACCTGCCTATTGGACATCTGCGCAGAAGTATGGGACACAGCTACCAAACGTGGAGAAGATCCGGCAACAAAACAGCCACTCCCTTATCGCATTCAAACTGATGGCGTTTATGTTGCTTCTGAGAAATGGCTGAATCGGGATCGCTCAGAAGTAACGGGGTCCGGCGGCGCAATGCGTTATCAGGCCCTGGCTCGTCTAGGTCCTGCAATCAGTGACATGCTATCGGGCAGTCTAGCTATTTCCAATCCAGGTCACAGCGGCTTTTCAATTGGAGAGTCCGATTTTGGCAATTCCGATCATGGGAAGAGAGTCTGTCAGTTCTTAGAGAGAGGAGCGGATTGGGCTGTATTTGAAGAGCGAGCGCATACATCCAAACATCGCGGTGATCAGAAACGTCGAAAATGGTATCTTCATCCTCTCCTATCACCTGTATTCGGTATTCCGTTCAAGAGAACAAAGGAACCTCTTTATATTTCAGACATCGACATTGTATATGGATGGTTCTTTACCGATAGAACAATTGTGTTCGGTAACAAAAGAAGTAGCGTAGATGAACCGTTGTTTAGATCTGGAGGACTACCATGAGACTCCCCTGGGGGAAATTGGCAACAGTTGGCGAGGCATTCCTCAGCAAGCAGAGTTATGGAATCATTGGTTGCCTTTCGCCTGAATATCGCTGTGTCAGCGTTCCTATGAGGATAGCGTGCGGGCCGGGGACGTGCCAATTTATTAGATTGCTTGAAATACACGACCCTGATGACGCCTTTCCAAACTATAGTACGGAAGCCAAAGCAAAACGGGATGAGAATAGAATAGCTTTGGACGCAGCTGGCGTGCGGTATGATTCGACACGAGCGGATTTGCTTGACGCGGATGGAAAGCAGCTTAAACAGTTGGCATGGTGCCTAACAGATCACGTACCGGAAACCGTGGTGCTTGATATTACAGCATTCCCTAAACGCTACTTTGCCTTATATCTCAAGAAGCTAATGTTGCGAAGTGAAATTCAGAATCTGATAATTACCTACAGTGTGCCATCACCAGGCGGGTATTCTGACGGGCATCTGGCGTCAGATCCGCTCCCCTGCGACCACCTCCCTGGCTTCGCTGCACCGCCCCCTGATAGCGGCAGTTGTCTGTTAGCCTCAATGGGATTCGAGCCGTTGAACCTGAAGGGGATACTGTCAATGCACCGGGCTGGGGGCGTGACTGTAAAGATCGTCCTTCCTTTTCCTCCTGACGGAATCGGCATACGTCGCGCTTTTAACAGTCTTCGTAACCTGGCTTCCCACGAGGCCGCAGAAATTGGATGTAACACTGTTTACGTAGTGTCAACGTGGGATGCTGAATATCTGTATCGACAAATGGGTGTGTGGCAGCAGGGATATCAAAAGATGTATCTTTTGCCTTTTGGTCCCAAGCCTCATACGCTCGGGATGGTCCTGTACGCAATAAAACATAACTGCGGTATTTATTATACCCAACCGAAATCATACAGCCCCAATTACTCACAGGGTGCTGGCGACAGTTGGGTCTATGTGGTTAAGTGGGAGGGCATTCCGTGTTACGAAAGATATCAATCGGGAACCTGACGTGACAACTTGGCCTGGAGGAAGCCCCAACGGTACAATTGGTCCCGACCCCACTGAACATCCTATACCCTCAACACCTCGGTTAGCCACGCCAACAACTGCCCAGCGACTGTGAACGTGTGAGCCTTTGCCGCCTGTGGTCGGCTGTGTTTTCCACGGACAGTCACTACAATGCTGCGATGCTACGGAAACCGTGGACGTTCTTCATGGTGGCGCTGGCAGGATGGATGAACCGCCAGCAGCAGGACGCGATAAGCTATCTCAAGGTTGAGAACCAGATTCTTCGGGAAAAGCTTGGCCAGAAACGCATCATCCTAAACGAGTCCCAGAAACGCCGCCTCACGACAGCAGCGGCGAAGTTGGGGCGAGACCTGCTGCGCCAGTGCGGGACGCTGTTCTCGCCCGACACGCTGCTGAAGTGGAACCGCTGGTTCATCGCCCGCAAGTACGACGGCAGCGGCCAGAAGAAGCCCGGCCCGCCCCCAAGAAAAGCCAACTCTATCCGCAAGCTCGTCCTCGAAATGTCCGAGGGCAACCCCCAGTGGGGCTACGGGAGGATCTATGGCGAACTGCGGAAGCTCGGGGTTAATTAGTGCTTGAAGACCAGTCGCGCAGCTATTAGACTGAGCACGTCTTTCGTGACGGAAGTGTCGAAAATGATTCGTCAGACAACAATTAGCCGACCGGTTGAAATTCATGGTCAAGGGTTATTTGGCGGGCAACCGTCTTGTCTCCGTTTTGTCCCTGCAGGTCCGGATACCGGATTAGTGTTTTGTCGAACGGATCGTCCTGAACCTGTTCGGATCCCAGCTCTCTTGAAGAACCTTGCTTTCCGAGCTCGGCGAACTTCGCTAATGAAAGGCTCAACTACAATCGAAACCGTTGAGCATGTTCTGGCAGCAATCACAGGCATGGGCGTCCATAATCTTTTGATTGAAGTTGATGGCGAAGAGTGTCCTTCAATTGATGGAAGTTCTTTGCCTTTCGCCCATGCCCTACAGGAAGCTGAGATCACTGAGGTTGACACGGAGAGGCAAATAGCTGCGATTGACGATGTTGTCGCGTGTTCGGAAGGTCCGGCGATGATTGCTGCTTTGCCTGGGAATGGCGACTGCCTTGAGATTATCTTTCACTTGGACTACTCTGATTCCAGCATCGGTAGGCAAGTGCTAGCTTACAGATTGGGAAAGGATGATTTTGTCAAAGAGTTGGCGCCAGCACGTACATTTCTGGTTGAGCAGGAAGCCAAAGCATTTGTTGCAACAGGATTTGGTGAACACCTTACGACACACGATATTCTCATTTATGGTCCTACGGGCATAATAGGCAATATCTCACGTTTCACAGATGAACCGGTTCGACATAAGGTTATCGATTTCATAGGCGATCTGTCACTGCTTGGAAAGACATTGGTTGGGCGAATCATTTGTTATCAAAGTAGTCACGAGCTAAATCACCAGCTACTACGGACATTAAGCAGACGGTTATCTGGTCCTAAAAGACGTAAAAGAGTATTTATCTCCTATAAATACGAAGATCCGGTTCATAATAAGTGGGTCGAACGGTTATACACTGACCTTCGGACGCAATATGCCATAGATGCCACTATTGATAAATTTGGAGTGCCTCCTGGCGGGTCACTGTCCCGCTTCATGTCTGAAGGGATAAGGAAAGCGGATTACGCTATACTTGTCATAACACCATCTACAAGAAAGGCAATAGATGCTGGGAAGGGTGGTGTAGCTTTTGAAACTCAGATTATCAATGCGAGGCGAATTTCCACTCGGCACATGAATTTCTTAATACCTATTCTCCGCAGTGGAAGTAAGATGCCTGGGGGTCTCTCGGACGACAAATACATTGATTTTCGGAGTGATAAGGATTATGAAGATAGACTCAAGGAATTAGCACTTTGGATTCTGGGGCAGATAGAGCCTCCGCCATGTGTCAGCGCGACGTAGATGCGAAAAGGGCGATACCATTCTTTATCGAGGCATACTTCGTCAGGCGTACCTTTGTCCTCATCATCGTTCTGATCCTCGCCAAATTCGTCTTACCGGGGGTTCTCAGTCGTCAGTCGCGTCAGAAATGCGTCCAGCTCGATCCGCCGATAGAAGACCCTCTTGGACACCTGCGTTCCTCTGAGCAGCCCTCTCTTGCGGTAAAGCCGTAGAGTCGCCGAAGGGTCTTTGATGTTCACCGTGTCCAGCCGAAGGTAGCGGAGTGCCTCTTCTTCGGTCAGCAGTTCCGGGCATGGTGTTGGCTGGTCGCCTGGGAGCCAGGTGATCAGGTGTTTGACGGTCTCGTTCACAGTTTGGTCCTCACATCAAGTGGTCGCAGATCGCTGTACCAGTAACCCTCGCATTGTACGTCAGCCGCCGCTCCGATAACTGCCCCATCCTCGCTGGTGGCGAAGCTGTCGCTGGCGGCGTATGGGACGGATTGGGCTGTTGCGGCGGCGGGAATGGCGGGTAGAATCGATGAAAATGCTGACGAAAGGCGTCAGCGGAACGCCATTGAAATACCATCGGAAGAAGACAACTGATGACACGAGTACGTCTTTTCCATCGAACCAGCGAGAAGGCAGTCAAGCCCATATTGAAAAAGGGGGCTCCCCGCTGTTTTGTGTGGGTAGATTTGGGGGACCTGTCCCCCAAGCCCC
>CAZASC010000116.1:7484-10639 GCA_964487695.1 uncultured Victivallales bacterium | reverse complement strand
AAAAGCTATCCGAACTCTGGCATGCTTATTTTTCTTTAAGGTTCGCTGCGGCGAAATCCCAATTGATCAATTTTTCGAGAACAGCGGCGATATAGTCGGCCCGGCGATTCTGATAATCGAGATAGTATGCGTGTTCCCACACGTCAATGGTCAGTAGGGGGGTCATGCGTTTGATTAAAGGTGAATCCGCATTGCCGGTCTTGATCACTTTGAGCTTTACGCCATCAAGCACAAGCCACGCCCAGCCGCTACCGAACTGTGTTGTCGCCGCAGCCGCCAACTCCTTTTTGCAATCGTCCAAAGTGCCAAAGGAATCTGTAATCTTCTTCTTCAATGCTGCAGGTGGTTCGCCGCCGCCCTTGGGCTTCAAACTATTCCAATAGAAGGTGTGGTTCCACGTTTGTGAAGCATTGTTGAATATTGCAGTCTTGTCGGCTTTGCCATCCGTCTTTGTTATGATCTTCTCCAGCGGCATGCCGGCAAATTCAGTTCCTGCTACCAGCTTGTTCAGATTCTCCACATATCCCTTGTGATGCTTGCCGTAGTGGAATCCCATCGTCTTTGCGGAAATGACAGGTTCAAGCGCGTTCTCCGCGTACGGTAAAGGCGGAAGGACCTGCACGGACACAATCTCAATCTCGTTCTTGCTCATTTTTTTCGTCTCCATATTTTCGCCACAATATTCGCCTGCTCCGGAAGGATTCAGTTCTGTTTGTGTTCTTGCGTCACAGCGTGGATATGCATATGCTTTTCGGCCATCAGCCAATATTCCTCATCGCGGCCCTGCGGGCAGCCGTCCTTTTCCCACAATTCATATGCCTTCTTTTTAATGCACTCGTGTACATCGTGTCCGTAACAATTATGCTCACCCATGATCCCTACCTCCTTTGACTAGTATTATTTCCACTTGACCAACGTCGTTACTCGCGATTCCTACTGAGAATATAGCCGATCAACAAACCAACCACCGCCGTGCCCCCGATGTAAGGCCATGGATTCCGGTGCACATTCTTGTCCACGTCGCCGGCGATTTCACTAGCCTTATCCGCGCCGACATCCCTGGCATGAGCGGCAGCTTCAACCGCATGTTTCCCGGCTTCGGATATTGATCTAACCAGCGTGCTCTCTGTCTCCACGATAGCGTTCTTGAGGTGCGTGTATCTATTCTGCATCGCGCTTTTTAATTCGTCCTTCTGATGTTTCGCCGCCTCCTCAAGGACTTTGAATGCTTCCGACAGTTTCTCAATACTTGTGTGTTCCATGATAAACCTCCGTTTTCTCAGTTTCTGTTTCCATCTTCTTATTCGGTGTAAGTTAAACGATGCGAGTACGTCTCCGCTATGGGGTAAAACCCTACTATGACAGGAAGACCGCGGTAGGGTTAGACCCCATGGCGAAATGCCGATTTCCGAAGTACTGTGCTCTCGGTCAAGATTGCCGACTTTCTGATATCCGTGAATAATGATTTGGCACATTTGTTTCTGTAGCGGGTATCTCCGACCACCGCTACAGGCGTTGTCGCTGTGCCAAGTCGTGCTCCCCGAGAAGGGATGCTTATGCGTCTGATACCAGTTGCGGCTTGAGTCTGCCAAGGAACCCGCCGTGTGGTCACCGGGCCTGCACAGCCGGATATTTCTGTAGGCCGCGTGACCTCACGCGGTGTCAACCAAAGGGTTCGGACGAATCTACTGTGGTGGACCCTAAAAGTGCAAAAGCAAACTGAATACGATATGAGATCAGGAAATCCCCGATGAAGGGGAGGATTTTGCAATAACCCGTATGGAGGATAGTTCCTTGCCCATAGACAGCCTTAAATTTCCGGATAACTTCATATGGGGCACGTCCACCGGGGGCCACCAGGTGGAAGGCGGTAACGAATTTTCCGACTGGTGGGCATGGGAAAAGAAAGGCTTGATCGAGGACGGGACGGTCTCCGGTCGTGCCATGGATTACTGGAATCGCCACGAGGAAGACCATGCCCTCATGGCGAAGCTGGCTTACAAAGGGTTCCGCCTCGGCATCGAATGGGCACGCGTCGAACCGCAGAAAGGTCGTTTCGATTGTGACGTGATCGAGCATTATCGGAGCATCCTGCAATCCCTTCGGAAGCACGGATTCAAAATCTGCCTAACCCTGCATCACTGGGTAATGCCGCGCTGGGTCGCCGATCAGGGCGACTGGCTTAATCCCGACACGGTGCACCAATTCCTGCGATACGCGAAATTCGTGGTCGAGGAACTGGGCACATTTCCGGACTTCTGGGTGACGATGAACGAACCGATGGTGCCTGCGATCATGGGCAATCTTCTGGGCCATTTTCCGCCGCAGCGCCATTCGATCAGGGCGTACCGCGCCGTATCCAGGGCTTATCTTCGTGCCCATGCAGGAACCTATCACCTTATCCACAAGCTGCAGCCGCTGGCGCCAGATGGCAACCCGTCAAGGGTCGGTGTCGCCATGGCGTATCCATGGATCGAGCCCTGGAACTCGCCCGGCCCAGCCGGCTGGTACGAGCGCTTCGCCGCGTCCATCGTCCGGCGCGCAGCCTTTGATGGCTGGGATTATACGATCCAAACTGGAAAACCGCACTGGATCCATGGCGGACCCGCCATTGCAGGCATCCAAGACTCCTACGACTACTGCGGAATCAACTACTACACGCGAGCATCCCTGAAATACGACCGGCGAAGATGCGACCAGTACTGGATTGACGACACAAAGGCGCCACCGGGAATCGAAACGACCCAGACAGGTTGGCAGATATATCCAGAGGGCTTCTACCATACGATCCGCTCCGTATGGAAACGATTCGGGAAACCGATCCTCATCACGGAAAACGGCATCGCAGACGATACGGACGTGCAACGTCCGCGTTACATTGTTGAACATCTTGCACAGGTCCACAGGGCCATCCGGGAAGGCATTCCGATCCTCGGTTACTATCACTGGTCGTTCGTGGATAATTTCGAATGGCGGGAAGGTTTTGCGAAGCGGTTCGGTCTTATCGCCGTACAACACGACGACCCTGATCTCGTTCGCGCGCCCCGCCGCAGTGCATATCTTTATTCAGAAATAGCGCAAAAGAACGCGGTAACGAGGGAAACGGTAGCGGCTTATGCGCCTCAGTCCGTAGCAACGGTCTTTGGCGATTGAAA
>CAZASC010000116.1:0-7384 GCA_964487695.1 uncultured Victivallales bacterium | reverse complement strand
CGCGCAGGCGAAGCGCTTGAGGCTGCCGCAGCGGACGTTCCCGGCATCGCCTCGGTGCGGCACATTGATGTGCTGGAGTATGGGTCAACCCTGCTCGAAGAACTCTATGCGGACCTTTACAAGCAGATGGTCAGCAAAACCCCTACGCTTTGGGGCTGGTGGTACGACAAAAGCGACACACCGTGGAAAGGCGAACATTTTCGCGTCGCCATGGAACGCTTCCAGATGAAACCGCTCATGGCGTGTCTGAAAGACGAGGCGCCTGACATCACGATCTGCACGCACTTCCTGGCATCCGATATCGTTTCCTACATGCTGCAACACGAGCAGGTATCAACGCGTCACGCCGTTGTCGTGACCGATATGCACGTCCATGCCCTGTGGTTATGCCACCAGTTTGAGCGTTATTTTGTCCCCACGGATGAATCCGCCTATTACCTGCGTCAGATCGGCTTTCCAACCGATCGCATCAGCGTTACGGGCATTCCTATTCATCCTGCGTTTTCACAGCCCATGGATCGGGATGCTCTTCGAAGAAAATACAATGTTGACCCATCCCAGCCTGTCGTTCTTCTGTCAGCTGGAACATTCGGCATGGAATCGAGCCTGGAGGCCATTCGTGCCATCATGCAGATGCAACTGCCCGCGCAAATCGTGGCACTGTGCGGAAAGAATGACGATCTCCTCGCCAAAGTCGTGCTAGCGACAGCAGCAGCTCCGGCACACTTGAAGTTCAAGGCGTTGCCTTATACCCCCGACATGCACGAATGGATGGCGCTCTCCGACATCTTTATCGGCAAGCCCGGCGGCCTTACGCTTTCGGAAGCTATGGCGAGCGCCCTGCCCATGATCCTTATGAACCCGATTCCCGGACAGGAAGAGATCAATGCGGCAAGTATTCTCGAACAGGGCATGGCCGTGACCCCGACCGATGTCGTCACACTTCCCTACAACGTGGAGATGCTGCTGAAAGATCAACAGCGCCTTGCCGGAATGCGAGATCGAATGAAACAACTGGCGCGACCGCGGGCAGCCTATACGATCCTGGAAACCCTGCTCGGCGCGCAGTCGGGGAACGCTTGAGAGAGTACCGAGAAGGCTGAATGTTCAAGACTCACTTTTCAAGTCTCAAGTGAAGGAAAAAGCACGGCACGAAGTCAACCCTGTGCCTTGAAAATTGAGCCTTTTCAAGACCGCAGCGAGAGCCACTTTCAAGAAGTGGAATCACTGACAGGAAACTGATGTTGCTGCAATGACGCGCTTCGCAGAAATACAATCGCTTGACGAAAATCGACGCGGGTGGGTATGAATCTTCACCCAACGACGCAAATGCTCGGGGTGCCGAAGCCGTGCCAAGCATTTGCTTGTTTGCCTGTCTCTCTTTATGACGCTTTGCGCATCGGGCGCTTTGGAGCTAGACAGACGACTGGACGATCCGTGCGCTGCTGCTTATTCTTGAGGTCAGCGACAATCGCTTCCAAGTCATGGTTGAAACGTGCTGAGTGCCGTTGGCGCGCAGCACGAACTTCCTCCACAATTGGATCTGTAAACATGATCATGCCTCCATTAATTCTTCCGGTGTGCAGATATCTGGGCAGGCAAAGCCTGCATTCTCAAGAAAGCGCTCGACCTGTCTGCGAATGGTTGCGTTGGCCGGATGGTGCAATTCCATGTCACAAGATAGACGGATGGTTTCATGGGCATAATCTACGCTGTAGTTGAGGAAACAAGAAGTCCTTCTTTACTGCGATTCACGCTGACGGTATCGACGACATATCATTCTTGGTTTAACCTACTGTGGGTGAAGAGCCGGATTGATCCGGCGCCACAATGGGATGAGAAACGCCGCAGTAGCCAATCCCGCCAGGACGTCAATCGCGTAGTGGTAGCGGCAGTAGACGGTTGCCACCATCAGGCTGATGACAAGTGGACCAATGACCCACACAGCAGAACGTGCGTAGCGCACGGTGTAATACAGAACGACTGCGGCAATGGCCACGTGAGAACTGGGAAACGCGGCGCCCTCTACCTCGAGATGCCGGTAGATCCAGGCCATGACCGTAGTGAATGGCAGCGAAGTGTTTTCCGACGTTTCGCCAAGCCCGAAGCTGACAGCGCCCCTGACCGGCAGAAAGATATAAATCAACAGACAGAAATACATAGTGGCGCAAAGCGAGAACATGTAATCGAGAAATGCAGCTCTGTCCCGGCGAAGATAAAGGAATACCGCAAGCCACGGGAACAGCAGGTAGTACGACGCGTAGGCGAAATGCATGTATTCCGCAAACCAGTGCTGCGGGAACCGCTGGGCGAAAACAACAGCAGGCTGACATCCAAAGATGTTTCCTTCAATCCGGCAGAATAACGGGTCGAGAAAGCCCGGAAACACGATATGATTGAGGCTTTCAGTCTGCGCGTACAATGGAAGGAAGAAGCCCAGCGGGGAAAGTTTCCGGATCAGTCTATGGACAAGCGAAGCGCGATCATCGATGATTAATGCGAGCAGAAGAACGACGGCTATAGCGATGATATTCGTGAACACGAGGAAATACCACTGCGGAATCCGCGCGTGAAACATGAGCAAGAGCGCGATCACAACTCCATTGTAGGCGAACGTGCAATAGTCAACGATATTGACCCGGACATTCACAGCCATTTGTGCTCCATGTACCAGTGGCAGGTTTCGGCAATGCCCTGATCCAGGGCGTACTGAGGGGTAAAGCCAAGTTCCTCGCGGATCCTGGCCGCCGAACATGTCCATGCCGGCTGTAGGAAATCTTTGAGTCTATCGCTGTCGAAACGCGCGGGTTTCCCTCTGCATCTTGCTGCACATCCGGCGATAGCGGCTATCGCCCTTGCCACCATAAGCGGTATTCGAACACGGCGGGGCGACCTATGCATGGAGTGACCGATGGCGGTTGTGACTTCCCGCCACGTGTGAGCGTGCCCACCTTCCAGAAGATATTCTTTTCCCACAGCCTTCTCGCTCTCCAGGCAAACGAGAACCGCACGCGCCAGATCTTTTGCATAGACCAGGGAAATCCAACGCTCGTCCCAACCGATTGCCGGCGAGAAGCCACGCTTTGCACATGCAAAGAGCAGCATGAAAGCCCTGTCGAATGGTCCGTATACGGCTGGCGGAGCGAGTATCACTACGGGAAGTCTATCCATGTGCGCTTCGGCCATACGATGCCCCGCCAACTTGCTTCTGCCGTAATCGTTGACAGGACGTTTCTCCTGTCCTTCCTGCACCGGCCTGCCGGCAACCGAAGGCCCAAAAGCGGCCAAACTACTGATATGCACAATCCGTCGTACGCCCGGGTTCTTCGCAAGACACGCACGGTAAAGGTTGCTGCATCCATCGGCGTTGATCCGCAAGTAATCTGAAAGGGACGTGGCGTGAGTGAGACCTGCACAATGTACTACAGCATCCACTCCCGCCACGGCAGTTTCCAGAGACGCCGACGAGGTGATGTCACCAAATACGAGTTCTGGCGAGAAGTCCTTTATGTAGTCCATCCGACTAGTCTGGCGAACCAGACATCGTGGTCTGATGCCGCTCCGCACGAGGGCTTCGACCACATGCCCCCCAACGAATCCGGATGCGCCCGTGACGAGAACCGTCCTCATAGATCGAGACCATAGAGTCTGTATCGTTTGTAAAGCCTCAACCCAAGATTCACCATCGCGTTGTTTATGGCGGCGTTGTCTTCCAGTATCCACGACATTTCGCCACGGTGCATGCCTTTCGCGGTTGCACGTTTCCAGGTTTCGTAATAGAAGCTGTTGTCAATTCCACGATGACGGAACTTCTTGACTATGCCAGTCGTGATGGTGCGGATCATGTTGATTTTGCGCCGATACCATAGCAGCTTGAAGATTCCGAAGGGGAACAGCCTCCCGTTGAGCTTGATCAACACTTGGTTAAAATCGGGCAGTGACAGCGAGAAACCCGCCACTTCGCCGCCGACGGTGGCGATCAGGAAAAGATCGGGGTCCATTGCGCCTTTGAACTGAGAGGCGAGATAGTCGAATTCTTTCCGCGTCATGGCGACCGCTCCCCAATTCTCCTCCCATGCCTCCGTGTACACCCTGTAAACTTCGTTGAGTTCCTCCTTCAATCGGCTCATGTCTATCGAACGAACTTCAAACTTGTATCGCCGTTGGCACAGTTCAATGCCGCGCGCGATTCGATCTGGTATCTCCTGTTTCCAGGAGTCGCCGTAATAAGCATTCAAATCCATTGTCTTCAGAAAGCCGCACGACTCGACAAGTTCCGGATAGTACGGATGATTGAATGGCATCATAATCGCCGGTGGCGAGTCAAAGCCCTCGATAAGCAGGCCAATATCGTCGTTGATTGACATGTTCTCCGGCCCGCGCATAACGGTCATTCCGCGCGACTTGAGAAAATCGGCCGCAGCGGCAAAGAGTGTTGCCGCAACTTCGCGGTCATTCTCGCACTCGAAAAGCCCAAAAAAGCCAACTTTCTCGCCGTGCAGTTCGACATGCCTGCGATTCACAATGGCGGCGATCCTGCCGCAGATCCGGCCTGCCGCGTCCGAGGCTAGCAGAAACTTTACTTCAGCATGTTCAAAAAAGGGATTCTTGGTCCGGTCGAGGAATGCGCGGTAATCCGAGATCAGTGGCGGAACCCAGTTGGGCTCGTGACGATAGATCGTCCACGGAAAGTGGATGAACGTATCCATGTCCCTGGTTGTAAGAACTTCGCTGATAAGCATGGGTAACTCCTCTGACCAAGAACATTGTCATGCAATAGGGATTGGAATATTGGAATACTGGAATGTTGGGAATGGAGAACGTGCCAAGTTCAACGTCGCCGCCCAATTTTCATTATTCCATCGTTCCATTATTCCAATTCCACATGAGATGCTACTACCCGAACAGGCTCAGCGCCTTCCCGACTTTCTCAAACTTCTCGAGCGCCGTGTCAATCTGAGCAAACGTGTGTGTGGCCATGAGGCTGACGCGCAACAGCGCGTGGCCGGGTTCCACCGCAGGGACGACGACAGGGTTGACGAACACTCCCTCATCCTGAAGCAGCCTGCATGCCTTGAAACACACGAGATTATCCCCGATCTCAACCGGAAGTATGGGAGTAACAGAGTTACCTAACGAGTACCCAATCTTCCGGAGCCCGTCGGCCATGCGGTGCGTGTTATCCCAGAGGGCCTTGATTCTTTCCGGTTCGGTTTGAATGATCTCCAACGCGGCCATTACGGCAGCCACGTTCGAAGGCGGCATACTCGCGCTGAAGATTAGCGCACGGGAATTATGCTTGAGATACCATATCGTCGCGGCATCAGCCGCGACGAATCCACCGAGCGAAGCAAGCGACTTGCTGAAAGTCCCCATGATGAAATCCACTTCGTCCGTCAGCCCGAAATGCGATGCTGTACCCATGCCGTGTTCGCCGAGCACGCCGATACCGTGGGCGTCATCAACCATGACAAGTGCGTCATGTTTGGCTGCGAGCCCCACAATCTCAGGCAGATTCGCGATGTCTCCGTCCATGCTGAATACGCCGTCCACAACAATTAGTTTGCCTCCCGATTGCTGGCAAGTCTCCAGGGCATTTGCCAGGCTGGGCATGTCGTTGTGTTTGTATCGAATGAGCTTTCCCGTGCTTAATCGCGCGCCTTCCACGATGCTGGCGTGGTCAAGCTTGTCCAGGAAGACGCAGTCGTCATGGTCCACGAGACATGAAATCACGCCCTGATTGACCTGGAAACCGGTGGAATAGAGAAGGGCCGCTTCCTTCTTCACGAACTTGGCCAGCTTCTCTTCGCAATCCAGGTGTATGTCGAGCGTTCCATTAAGGAATCGCGATCCGGCGCAGCCTGTTCCGTATTTCGCGATTGCCGCCATGGCGGCTTCCTTGACCTTTGGATGATCGGTGAGTCCCATGTAACTATTCGAGCCGAACATGAGTACCCGTTTGCCTTCGATCATGACTTCGGTGCCTTGTGCAGACGAGATGGGTCTGAAATAAGGATACAGTCCCGCGGTCATGATGCGGTCTGTGCGATTATAGGCCAGAACCTTCTGACGTATTTTATTGTTCACGTTTTCACCATGCTCGGACTGTTCGTACAAATGTTCATCTTCTCCTACTGTTCAATATTACCCGCGTGCGCATGGAAGTCCAGCGTGATTGCCTCTTCACGTGCGGTAAGGTTTCTCGAGATCGGAGGTAGGGTTTTACCCTATGGAACGGATAGGGCCGGTGATCTACAATGCGTTTTGCAACTGGCAATCGAAAGCGATCCGTTTCGGCAGATATTGGTCTGGCCTGAGCGATACCAATTTATCCGGGAGATCCAGCATGACAACAAGCGAGACCGTGGTGGAAGAGCGCGGCACTGAATCAGCAGTACTGCATGGCGCCACGCGCCGTGTAGAGATCGCGCACATGCCGCATGTGCCATGCCGGATGGAATACCCCGTTGAGCATAATCCTTTTGTGTCCCTTGGAGTGGACCTGACTTACCGATGCAACATGAGTTGCACCTACTGTTACAATCCGATTCGCGCTTTAGCTGACATGGATTTGTCCTATTTCGAGGAAGTCTGCCGCCGCCTTCCCGGCTATGTCCAGTTCAAGTTCCTCGGCGGCGAACCAACGCTGCACCCTGACTTCCTGGGGTTCATCCGCACAGCGAGGAAATACAATCACGAGGTCACCATTCTGTCCAACGGGAAGCGCTACACCGACCCCGACTTCGTGAAAGCCCTCGCTGATCTCAACGAGCGATTCATTCTAGGGGTCTCCATGGATGGCGGGTCAAGCCGGGATGACGTCTACCAGCAGATCAACAACGAACCTTGCCTGGACTGGAAGATGAAGGCTTTGGAAACACTCGATAAACACTTTCCGGGTCGTGTGGAACTCTCAGCCATTATCGTTCCAGGCCTTAACGAAGGTGTAGTCGCCGAGCTTCTGGCGCTTGCCGATAATTATAGCAAAACCGTTCGTTACATACATTTTCGGACGTCTGCCAAAGCCGGTCGTTGGGGAGAAACACCGCCTTACACGCTTGAGGAATTGAAAGAGATCGTTCGTTCGCACTTCACCGAAGAGCAGTTCAAACCACAATGCTTATGGGAGACCAACTGCTCGTCCGGAGAAGGTTGCGGAGGTTGCTACCGTTTCCGGCCCACGCCAAGGCTGCAGATTTCGCTCATTGAGTTCGCAACGCAGCGGGCGGCTTCATGTTTCAAACGGGGCAAGCTGGTGGATCGGCAGTTCCTCGTTCAGTCCTTTTTCGAGAACATCATGCACAACAGCGAAACTCTCATGGAGGGGATCGCTGGCCGACCGCGATAAGATACAAGAGCATCGAACCGCAGATTGACGAATGAT
>CAZASC010000115.1:0-10691 GCA_964487695.1 uncultured Victivallales bacterium | reverse complement strand
CTAGCTTCCCGCCCGATGGGGGAAACACCCCATAGCGAGTACAATTTGTCCTGTGTAAATTGTCAGCAATGAAACAAAAGGACATTCCATCAGTACACGGATCAGTCCGCCCACGCCGGCAAGCACTATCGAATCCACAGCGTCACTTTCTCGCGGTGGCTGGAGTCCTCGCCGTCGTCATGATCTTGCCGATGATGAGTGCTGGCACAGAGGCCGAATCCACAAACGTACCGGCGATGAAGGCATCGAACTCGAATCCCGGCCCAAGGCCTACTACCTATGAGGGCACCGGCCGGCAACCCAAGGTTGGGGTGGCAGAAGAAAGCACGGCGGGGGAAATGTGGGGTGATCACAGTTACGTAATCCCCGCTGTCGAAATCGCTACATTTGAAGTCGGGTTGAATATGTATGACAGGCGGTATCGGACAAGTGTGGATGGAGATGTCTATCGCTCCACGTTCAAGTCCTTCAAAAACAATATCGAGACATGGCCGGTGATAGATACCGATTCATTCCAGATCAATGAGCTTGGTCATCCGTACCAGGGCGCGATGTTCTTCAATTTCGCGCGATCGGCGGGTCTCAGCTTCTGGCAATCGATGGCGTACAGCATAGGCGGTGAGGAACTTTGGAAGACTGCGGGCGAGACCGATGCGCCTTCATGGAACGACCATATCAACAGTGGCATCGGCGGGCCTTTCCTGGGTGAGCCGCTCTTCCGCATGGCCAACCTGGTGCTTGAAGGTGGAGGCAGAAGTCCCGGCGTTTGGCGGGAGCTTGGCGCCGCGTGCATCTCGCCGCCCACGGGAATCAATCGCTACCTGTTCGACGACCGTTTCGATACGGTATTCCCGAGTCATAACCCGCCGACATTCACGCGGCTGCGGTTCGGTGTTAGTACGACGGCCCGCGATTCTGACAATGGCCCGCTTACAACGTACAACCGGCAGCAGGAGACGGTTGATTTCCTGATGAGCTACGGACTTCCCGGCAAGCTCGGCTACACGTATGATCGTCCCTTCGATTATTTCGACTTTGAAGCATCGGCTGGCACCGGCAAGGGTGCCTTTGAGAATATCACTGGCCGTGGCCTTCTCTACGGCACAGATTATGAAGTGGGCCAGGCTTATCGCGGAATCTGGGGCCTGTACGGGAGTTACGATTACATCTCCCCGGAGACATTTCGCGTGTCGAGCACAGCCGTCTCGCTCGGAACCACGGCACAATGGTGGCTGCTGCAGCACCTGGCTCTGCAGTACTCGGCGCTCGGTGGCGCCGGATATGCTGCCGCCGGCACGATCAGCGGGCCGGGCGATCGCAACTATCGCTATGGCACCACACCGCAGGGCCTCCTTGCGCTTCGCTTCATCATCGGAGATCTCGCCTTGGTGGACATGAACGAACGCGTTTATTATATAAGCGATCTATACGGCACCAGTCCGGCAGGTCACGAACTGATCGAACGGGGAAACATCGGGCTTACCATGCACATCCATGGCCAGCAAGCCATCGGCTTTCAATTCACTTCGACGAGCAGGGACTCCAGCGAAGTTGGCGCAGACAGGCGTCAGACAGAGCAAGTTGCCAGCATCGTCTACACTCTCCTCGGCGACGACAACTTCGGCGCGGTCAAATGGTAGTTGAGCAGTGCGTTAGATTTTCACTTTTACTTCAGTATTTGACCGTCTATATCAAGTGGGATAGATTTCTGAGAATTAAACAGATTTGAGTACAACGAGGTGCATGAAACATCAATTAGTTGCATGTGAAACATACTGACGCAACCGGAATAGGAACGATAACAATCCATTATGACCGCCGCAACCATGAGTCCTTATAACAGTGCCACGTTGAAAGGGCGTATCGTTGCAGACTATGGGCGTGAGTATGAAGTGCGAATTGAAGGACGCCCCATCGGAAGCAATATTCTGATGTGTTCACCGCGCGGCAACAAGAAGAGTCTGTATGCCTGCGGCGACGAAGTTGAGGTGGAAGCCTCAAATGACACTCAAGGTGTTATTAATGTCCTGCAGCCACGGCGCAGTATTTTCCATCGTACCGATGCCTTCAAAGAAAAACTGATTGCCGTCAATGTCACGCAGGTGGTGATTGTGGCGGCTACTGAACCTGGGTTTAGCGACGAATTGCTCATGCGGTGCCTCTGTGCAATTGAGTCGCAAAACATAAACGGAGTGATCGTGCTTAATAAGTGCGATCTGAAACACCACCTTCAGCGCGGGCGCGATTTACTGGCGCCCTTTGCGCGGCAGGGCCATCCCGTACTGGAGTTAAGCGCACAAGATGGCGATCTTGAGGTTTTGCGCCGCAGTTTGTCCGGCCACATCTCATTGCTGGTCGGTCAATCCGGGATGGGCAAGACCACACTGACCAATGCGTTGGTGCCAGAAACAGGCGCCAAAACAGATATTGTGTCAGAAGCGCTCAACAGCGGCAAACATACCACTACTCATACCCGATGGTATGACCTGCCCGGTGGGGGTGCGCTTATCGACAGTCCGGGGCTGCAAGCCTTTGGTCTGGCGCATTTGTCGCGTGAGCAGCTGGAGGACGGCTTTCGGGAATTACGACCCTTACGCGGCCAGTGCCGGTTCCGTGATTGCCAACATGACCGCGAGCCCCATTGCGCTTTGCGCGCCGCCCTTGCCTCAGGCAAGATAGAAGCCAGGCGCTTTCAGGTGCTCCAGACAATTCTCGCCGAGCACCGCAAATATCCTAAATATTGACCTGATTCACGGTAGGGTTACACCCCATGGCAGAGCGCCAGCCGATCTCGTAGCATCAAATGCCATTACATAAAACAAAAGAAGATAGAAAGAGGAATGGTTATGAAGATCAACGTCGTAAGACTTCTGGGTATTGGTGTGGTTGCTGTTGTTCTGGTCGTGGCTGTTACAGGCTGTGGCGAGAAGTCGGAGTCGCCCGGGGTTGGGGAGAGAACCGGAGCCGCATTGGATAAAGCTGCAGCGAAAACCGCGATTATGGCAACGAACGTCGCCGAGAAGACCAGCGAGGCGGGAAAGAACACTGCAGCCGCGACAAAGGACGTTACAGGACAGGTGCTCGAGAAGACAGGCGACGCCCTTGAGAAAGGCGGCGCTGCGGCAGAGAAGACCGGAACGGACATGCAGAAGTAGACACGGTGTCATGCTCTGAATGCCGTCCATTTGATGTGGCAAATCTCGATCAACCGCGGCAGCAGGAAAGCTGAATGGAAACGAAAGCAAAGGACTATTACGAAGTACTCACTCAGACCTTAAGCACAGGGCAAGGCAAAAGTGACTGCCCCGAGGTGTCTCAACAACTGAATGCCATAGTTCAAGCGCCTGATGATGGTCTGAAACGCTATGAGCACCTCGCCCGCGCAGCAAGGGTTTTCATCTTCTCGGTAATCGTCAAGGACGGGCACGCAGTCTGCACGATCCATTATCCAGGCGTTCTCCAGGTCACAGGCTACACCGAGAATGAATATGCCACACAGCCGACACTCTGGTTCGACATGATTTATGACGCGGATAAAGAGATTGTCTTGCTGCAGGTCGCGCAGTTGCTGCGGGGCGAAGCGCCAGAGCCAATCAAACATCGGATCATACACAAGAATGGCTCGATCCGTTGGTTAAGGAATAGTTCCGTTCCAGTCTTCGATTCGCAAGGAAAGCTTGTTGCGTATGACGGCCTCGTAGCGGACATCTCTGAGATGGAATTTACCGGGGCGGAACAGGTTCATCAGATTGCCGAATTGACATCGGCCCTTGCCATGGTCAAGACATTGCATAGTCTTCTGCCGATCTGCTGCTCCTGCAAAAAGATACGTGACGACCAGGGCTACTGGCAACAGATCGAGGCGTACATAGCAGGGCACTTTTCAGCCATATCGTTTACTCATGGTTTATGTCCGGATTGCTCAAAAAGACTCTATCCGGAGTACTTTGGAGATATGAGCAGGGTGGCATAACTTCTCTGCGTCCTGAAACAAATCCACTCAACTGGGGACCATGAAGGTTCTTGTCATATTAAATCCGTCTGCAGAGGATAACGCCAGGCAGATATTGAGCGAGGCGCTGCAGCGGCATTTCGCGCCGGTCGGCATCGAGTACGATATCCACGAGACGCGACAGGGAGAGCAGACAGCGGAAATCGTGCGCCGCCGTATGCTTGACGGCTTCAATCTCGTCGTAGCCGCTGGCGGAGACGGCACGGTCTCGGCAGTCAGCGATGGTCTTGTTGGAACATCGATTCCACTCGGCATAATCCCCATTGGGACTGGAAACCTGATCGCACGAGAACTCAACATTCCCAACGAAGCTGAGGCCGCGATTGCGCTTATTGCAGGCGAATCCAGTATAAGAAAAATTGATGCAATGCGAATTGGCAAGCGAATATACGTCCTCAATACCAGCGTCGGCATCAGCGCCTCGGTCATTGGCGGGACGACGCGCAGGAGCAAGAGCCGGTTCGGGCGCATCGCCTATGTCGGAACCGGCATTCTCAAAGTGCTGTCATCGAGACCGAGATATATCGTAGTGGAGGTGGATGGCAAAGCACACCGGTATCGCGCCGTCGAGGTTGCGATCATGAACTGCGGAATGCTTGCCAGGCTGTTGTATCCCAAAGGGCCGGACATCCGAATAGATGATGGCAATCTGGGCGTCTGGATATTGAGCATCAAGAAGATTTGGGATTATCCGCGATACTTAATCGGGCTGGTTGCGGGTTGGGCCATGAATTCAGAGGCGCATTTCATCCGGGCCAAGAGAACCGTCAGCATCCGGAGCAACGTCCCTTTACCGGTTCAGGCGGATGGCGACATTATCGGGACAACGCCGATCAACGTTGAGGTGCTGCCTGGCGCACTGACCGTGCTGGTCTCGAAAAGTGTATAATGATGCGGGAACGCAACGTGGCGCCAGCCTCTTACCTGCGGCGAAACGCACCAGATATTGAATACGAAAGAAGTCGTTGCGTCCTCCATGAAATCGGTAGGGTTTTACCCCATATGAAATGTGATGGCGGCGAGGTAACATCACATGCATGATTAAACGTAGGTGCCCGGAGATTTATGTCCGATAACGCAACAATGCTGCGCATCAAGGGTAGAACGATATCGCATGGTCTGGCGGAGGGAAAGACCTTTATACATCGAGACATGCTCCGCTCGCTGGATGCTCCTGTTGTCATCGAGACCAAAAACATCGAGAAAGAATTGGATCATCTCGAGGACGCCACTGCGACCATCACGGAAGACCTCATTGTCCTTGCAACGCGAGTGGAAAAGGTAATGGATTCGCGCCTTGCCGCCGTTTTTGAGGCCCATCAATTGATCCTGAATGACCCGGCGTTGAAAGAGGAATTACGGACGGAGATCAGGGAAAACCTGGTAAGCGCGAGCAGCGCTGTCAAAGCCGTGTTTCTGCGATGGGAAAAACGCTTCCAACTAATGGAATCGCAGATGGCAAGGCATCAGGGCGAAGACATGCGTGACATTTCCAACCGCCTGTCTAATGCTCTTGCTGGAATCAAGGTACATCCCCTGGAGCGAATTCCTGAGGGAAGCGTGCTCGTCGCCAGTCGGTTGCTGCCATCCGACACTATCTACCTTTCACAGCATTCTACGGCAGCAGTCCTTCTGGAATACGGCGGCACAGGTTCGCATGCCGCCCTGTTTGCGCGCGAAATGGGACTGCCCTGCATCGCAGACATTCCGATGATATTGAAGAAAGTGCCCGCAAATGCATGGGCGTTGGTTGATGCAAATCTGGGAGAAGTGATTATTAATCCGGAAACTGAACACAAGGCCGGTTTCCAGGAGAAAGTCTCTGCTCATCGAAAGACTCTCGATGCTGCACGAAGACGGGCACAGGAGCAGGCGATTACCAGGGATGGCGTTTCCATAGCCGTGTTCGCCAACGTGGGCAACCGGAATGACACGGAGAGGGCCATGACGAATGGAGCTGAAGGGGTTGGCTTGTATCGGACTGAGCAGGCCTATATGGGACGCATGACGCCACCGGATGTTGAAGAGTTGCTTGACGAAATGCGCCGGACACTGGAACCGTTCAAAGGAAAACCAGTCTGTGTGCGTATCCTCGACATCGGCGCTGACAAACCACTGCCTTTCATCGGCTTTCTGGCGGAAAGTAATCCGGCGCTGGGACGCCGGGGTATTCGCTTGCTTCGCGAATACCCGCAGCTTCTGGAGGCGCAATTACGCGCCATCCTGAAGCTTTCAAAGGAATTCGACGTGCGCATTCTGATTCCCATGGTCACGCTACCGGCAGACATTGTGAACGTGAAAGAATGTCTCTCACGGCTGGCTTCGGAGCTGCAGGTTTCTCCCCTCCCGAAACTTGGGGCCATGATAGAGACGCCGGCAGCAGCGCTTTCAACGCGCGCCTTGGAATCGCATGCGGATTTTCTAAGCTTCGGTACAAACGATCTTACGCAATACACTTTTGCAGCCGATCGCGAAAATGCCGCAGTGGAACAGTATTTCGACGATTCTTCCGATGTCATATTCAGGCTTCTTCAGATTGCTCATGACGATGCGAAAGATATGCCCCTCTCCGCATGCGGAGAGTTGGCCGGGCGCGCAGCGGAAATTCCCAAACTCCTGCGGTGCGGCATAAGGACCCTAAGCGTTGCTCCGCCATTGATTCCGATAATCAAAGAAGCGATACGAGAATCACATTGCAATGCACAATGATCGGGAAGACGGTAGGGTTACACCCCATAGCACCGGTGCATCTGCCTGGATTATCTTTATGCCATGAAAACGACTCAAGAAAGGAGACTTGTGAACGAGAAGGAAAGTATCATGAAACGACGGTTGTCGGGAATATCCGGGGGCATTGTGGCGATTTTTTTTGGATTGGCCAGCTCCCTGCTCGCGGTTGACGAAGGGATGGTAACGTCGAACAATCTGGAGAAGGCATATAACGCGGAGTTCAACGCGAAGGCCCGTTACGAGGCCTTCACAATAAGGGCCGACGAGGAAGGCTACAGGTCTGTTGCGATCCTTTTCCGCGCGGCGGCGTATTCAGAATCGATTCACGCAAAACACTTCGCTGCGAAAATCCAGAAAATTGGGGATAAGCCATTGACGCTGCCGGACACGCTGGGTGTCAAATCCACAAGAGAGAACCTCGAAGCCTGCCTGAAAGGCCAGACTTCGACGGATGAATCCATGTATCCAGATCTGATCAAGCAAGCCGAAGCAGACAAGGATTCCGAAGCTGCCATGTGGTTCAGGGAGGCACAATCGTCGGCGACAGAGTACAGCAAGTTCTTCAAGGCGGCGCTTGCCGCTCTCGATGATTGGAAGACGGTAGGAATGGAATTCGCGGTGTGCCGTGACTGCGGCTACACCGTCATGGGCCGGGCGCCATTGACGTGCCCAGTCTGTTCTTCGCCGCAGGAGAAGTTCAAAGTGTTCTCCAAATATACGATTCCAGACGAGCAGGGAAAGTAAGCCATGTCGCCATTAGTGCCATCGAATACAGCAGGAGCCGAAAATGAATAGAGTAACTATTATCGCCATTTCAATCATGTTGGGTGCGTTGCAATCCTACGGCCTGTCAGACGACTCAGTCGGTTCGACACCGCAGACCACCTCAATGGCGGCTTCTTCAACTGATCGCGTTGACATCGTCACTCAAGGCGGACTTGTCTACACAAACTGCACAATTGTCCGGGTTGAACCGGATGGCATTACAGTCGCAACTGATAACGGCATAGCGAAAATAGGCTTTGCCGAACTCTCGGGTGAATATCGAAAGAAGTACGGATATGATTCAGAGAAAGCCGCTGACTACGCTCGAGCGAGCGATCAGAAGAAAGCTGCAGAGATGGCTGCACAGCCTGAATCGGAGAAACGTGCTCCAGCTAGCGCACAATACGAGGTCGCCAACAAGGAGTCGCTGGACGACATCAAGAAGTTGGCAATCGATCTTACCGGGGTAGTTCAGCAAATCACGAAAGACGGTGTTTTTATCAGTGAGACAAAAATGCCGGCCAAATACGAGGAAGAGGTGGTCAAGACCGGTTACACGCCGACCGACAAGAATCGCAAATTCACGACCAAGATAGAATATGTCAGCGTCAATGAGGATGGTTCACCAGTGTTCATCTTTGGCGGTGGAAGTGGCTACACGGTCAGTGCTGGGTGGAGCGCCACAGCCTATCCAGCGGGAGTATACAAGTACACGACATCTGCCGGAGACGAGAAGATCGTAAAATGCTATACGCTGTCACCTGAGGCTGCTTTAAACAGAACGACCCTGAGAAGCGAATGAAGAACCCCCAAGACTGTGGTGGTCACGTGTTTGCTCGCCTGGAGTTGCCATGAAAACCGCGACGTTTCTATCCTGCATCTGCCTGCTTGCCCTTCAAGCTGTTGCCGGATCGGAACCGAATGCCTTGGTCCAGTTTCCTGATACCAATCTTGAGCGCGTTGTCAGGGAGGAATTGCGACTGCAACCCACCAATCAGATTTACGATGTCGATGTGCGGACAATAACGACCCTGAACGCAGCCGATTCACTGATTACGGACTCATCCGGCATTGAAACACTGACAGCTCTTCGAACTCTGAATTTTACGACAGACCGTTTGACGAAGTTGGACGTTTCAGCCCGCGCCAATCTTGAAACCCTGTTGTGCAAAGATAACCGACTTGCAAATCTGAACGTCTCGGATTGCAGCGATCTTCGTGCCGTGTGGTGCATGGACAATCAGCTCACGAATCTGAATGTCTCGGATTGCGCCAACCTTCAAGTCCTGGATTGCGCCAATAACAAGCTTTCCGTCCTGGACATTTCCTCAGACAGAGCATTGACATATGTGGGTGTCACAGGTAATCCAATCACCAACATCCTGGTTTGGTGGACACCGCCGACAGCGACCAACATACCTTTGTCTCTTACTCTTTATTATGACGGCAACCCCACTTTCAGCAATCCGAAATAATCAGATTTTATTATGAGCGACATCGTTCTGAATATCGAAGCACTTACTCGCCGTTTCGCCGCCTTTACGGCGGTCGATGCCCTGACACTTTCGGTCAACGCCGGCGAAGTCTTCGGTTTGCTAGGTTCCAACGGGGCCGGCAAGACCACCACGATCAAGATGCTTACCACACTGTTGCCGCCGTCTTCCGGTGAGGCTCGAGTGGCTGGTTTCTCGATAACCACCCAGGCTGTTGGAGTTCGCCGCGCCATCGGTTATGTGCCGCAGGCTGTCTCCGTGGACGGGTCGCTCACCGGTTATGAGAACCTGCTCATCTTCGCAAAACTCTACGATTTACCGCACAGTGAGCAACAGGCGCGTGTCCGTGAGGCATTGGAGTTCATGGGGCTGACTGCCGACGCCGGGCGCCTTGTGGGCGAATACTCAGGCGGCATGGTCCGCCGTCTGGAAATCGCCCAATCCACGCTGCACCGTCCGAAAGTGCTCTTCCTTGATGAGCCGACCGTCGGGCTGGACCCGATTGCACGCGACGCTGTTTGGAAACATCTCGTCGATCTGCGCAGCAACTACGGCACGACCCTGTTCTTTACAACTCATTATTTAGAGGAGGCGGAGAGTCATTGCGATCGCATGGCGATCATGCACCTTGGCAAGGTGGCTGCGCTTGGCACTTGCAAAGAACTTGAGGCATCGCTGGGTAGCGGCGGCCACACGTTGAATGACGTCTTCGTGCATTACGCCGGAAGCGCCCTCGATTCCGGTGGCAACTTCCACGACGTATCCACCGAACGCGCAACGGCCCAGCGCCTTGGTTAGCCATAATCCTATGAGCACAACATATATCCATTCTTTGACCGGCTTCATCGAGAAGACGTTTGTCATAACCGAATTTGAACTGCGCAAGCTGCGCCATGATTTCACGGAACTTATCACCCGAGCACTCCAGCCCGCCCTTTGGCTGCTGATCTTCGGCCAGGTGTTCTCGCGCAGCGGGGCGATGCACACGGGGAACATTCCCTATCTGGATTTCATTGCCCCCGGCATCCTGGCGCAAAGCGTCCTTTTCGTGGCTATTTTTTATGGAATCAATGTCATATGGGAACGCGACCTCGGCATTGTGCAGAAATTTCTGGCCAGCCCGACTCCGCGCGCTGCGCTTGTGCTCGGCAAAGGCTTCTCCGCCGGCGTCCGCACCCTCTCGCAGGCCGCCGTCGTTTACGGTCTCTCGCTGCTGCTCGGGGTGAAGCTTAATTGGAGCCCGCTCGCGCTTCTAAACGTGGTTATCATCGTCGTCGCTGCCGCAACACTTTTCTCCACGTTTTCACTTATCATCGCGTGCATTGTGAAGACTCGCGAACGCTTCATGGGTGTCGGCCAGGTGCTCACCATGCCGCTGTTCTTTGCAAGCAACGCTATTTACCCCACCGACATCATGCCCGGCTGGCTCAAGATCGTTTCCCATCTCAATCCGCTGACCTATGTTGTTGACGCCCTGCGTACTTCCATGCTTGCCGCCAGCACGAGCGCCTTCGGTATGGGACTCGACTATACGGTCATTCTCCTGACCACCACCATTTTGGTCTTCATTGGCGCCCGATTGTATCCCCATCTTGCAACGTAAGAGTTCCCCGGCCAAAGTCAGACCGCAAACAACCTCGGCGGGAGTGAGAAGAACCTTGATCAGAAGCCTTCCAGCCTGAAGCATAACG
>CAZASC010000114.1:0-10818 GCA_964487695.1 uncultured Victivallales bacterium | reverse complement strand
TGGTGGTGGGACAAGGATTCGAACCTTGGAAGACGTTAGTCAGCAGATTTACAGTCTGCCCTCGTTGACCACTTGAGTATCCCACCGTCAGAGCAAAAACAATGGTCAGAAATGCGTGCAATTGTGCCTGTGGTCTCCGTTCCGGGCAAGGAAAAAGTTACGACAAGAAAATAGGGAATACTTTGCAGTTGCCCATCAGCGGTATTCCGGGGCATGCCTTTCATCGCCACTCGTGTCTTGGATACTTCCGCTGATACTCTTTCTTGATCGCTGGATAGTGGTCGCGCCAGAAGCCGGTCATGTCCTGGGTTATCTGAACGGGACGCTGGTTCGGTGCCAGGATGTGAATCAAGACCGGCACCTTGTTCATTGCGATCTTGATTGTGCCGTTAACGCCATAAAGACTTTGGATGGGGAGGGATATCGAAGGCGGTGCTCCGATAGCGTAGCTCACCCTTGCCTCGCGCCCGTTGGTGAGCGTTATCCTTTCCGGCGCATGCCTGGCGAGAAGCGCTTGGTATTGCGCGGGAAGCCACGCCCTTAAAGAAGGCATGACAGGTTTGCTTTTGATGTCCTTGTAGCCGAATGCGCCAAAACAGAATTTGCGTAAAACCGCCAATTTGTCATCGTTGGTGAAAACTGGAATTCCCAATTCTGGCAGCCATGCCGCCAGACATCCAATGCGTGCGAGCCATTGTTCCACCGAATGATCCCACGTTCCCAGCGCAAGGCGGCCGGAGCGCAGTTCCTCAGCCAGAATGACTGCGGCCTCTTCCTCCGTTGGAGCACCGGACTGTTTGCGTTCTATCGCAAGGTCTCTAAAGACGATCCTTTGCTCGACAACAACACGGTTGATCGCACTGTCGAAAAACGGTTCGCGAATCCTTTTGAGATCCTCTGGAAACATCTGTTCAAGCCATTCCATTCTGACTGCGGTAGCCAGAGATAGCAGCACATTGGCCTCGCCTTTGCGCCCTCCTATCTCGCGGATCTCGCATGCCACCAGCAACCTGCTGCTGCGCACGGTGCTGCTCTTCGCCAGATCGCCGCGCCGCTTATGCACGAGTTCGCAGCGCAAATGGCCCATATTGACGCGGGATGCGAGATGATCGGAGAAACCTGCCAGAATGCACCTGGCAATGAGGTCGGTGTCCGTATTGTCGGTTTGCACATTGAGCCCTTCAGATCTGGCAATCCTCAGAAGAAAGTCGCGCAATCGTCCTGCTTGTCTGGCAGCCGAAGCATGGACGCCCACCTGGCTGCATGCTTCGACGCTGTAGTCCCGACTCTGCGCGTATTGGCAGGCGCGCACGAGAGCGACAAAATCTGATTCATCGCTGTCGCCGATCTTGCGTTCGCGTTCCTCTTCGATGTGATCGCCCTGCCGACTCAAGAGAAGATTTCGTTCCTGCGTGAGCGCCGCAATCAAGGCCACTGTAGGGATGCACCCGTTTTCATGGGCGGCAAGCAGCATCCGCGAGTAACGCGGATGAACAGGGAACGCTATCAGCCGCCGGCCAAGCTGGGTTATGGCTCCGACATCGCGGTCAATCGCGCCAAGATCAACGAGCAGTGTTTGGGCCCTTGCAAGTGTGAGTGGATCGGGCGGCTCGATCCATGGGAATACTTCCATGTCCGTCACGCCGCTAGCCTTGAGTGTCAATACGATTTCGGCGAGGTCAATTCTCTTGATCTCAGGAGTTTCCCTTTCCGGTCGCGACCGGTGGTCCATTTCGCTCCATAGCCGGAGGCAATGTCCAGGTGCGGTCCTGCCGGCGCGCCCGGTTCGCTGGTCCGCAGACGCTCGGCTGATCTTTTCAATGAGGAGAGTATTGATGCCGCGATTTGGATCGAATCGTGCGATTCTGGCCAGTCCGCTATCAACGACAAGTGAGATTCCGTCAATTGTCAGGGATGTTTCGGCCACGTTTGTGGAGACGACAATCTTGCGTTTGTCATAGCGTGCCACAGCCGCATCCTGCTGGGCCGGCGGCAATTCCCCGTGCAGAGGCAAAATCTCGCAGTGCTTCGTTAAGGGGGAATAGCGGAGGGCTTGGATCGTGCGTCCTATTTCGTAAGCACCTGGCATGAATATCAGAATATCGCCAGTCGGAATCACAGGTAATATCCGCTCAAGTTCACGAACTGTGAGATCCCAGACCGGCGTTTTCCGTTCATCCGGTGCTTTGTCGAGGTATTCGACTGTCACAGGAAACATCCGGCCTTTGCTTGCGATCGTTTCGCAGGGCGTGAGATAGTTCGTTAGTAATTCCGAATCGAGTGTTGCGGACATGACTATAATCTTGAGATCAGGCCTGATCGCATTCTGAATCTGCATGGCTCGACCAAGCGACACGTCTCCATATATGTGCCGTTCGTGGAATTCATCGAAGACGATTGCTCCGACTGTTGGAATTTCCGGATCTGACAACATTTGCCTTAGCAGGATGCCTTCAGTGATATATTTGATTCTGGTGTCAATGGAGGAACGATCCTCAAAGCGAATCTGGTAACCAACTTTGCCACCAAGGCGGACGCCCATTTCCTGCGAAACCCTTGAAGCAAGCATTCGCGCGGCGATGCGACGTGGTTGGAGCACGACGATTTGTCCGCTTGTGAGATCGTGTCCGAGCAGCATCTGTGGAACCTGCGTTGATTTGCCTGACCCTGTAGGCGCTTGAATCACAAGTCGACGATTCGTCTTCAAGCCGGTAATCAAGTTGCGTTCGATTTCGTAAATTGGGAGATCGCCCGCGCGAAAGATGTCATTAGATCTCATGTTGATGCATGGTGCGAAAATGCAGAGCGGGACACCATATAAAACATATCACGGCGTGGTGTGGCCCGGCGTTTTATCCACAGGGCCTATTGTTTAACGGCATAAAAAGTGCCGTAGTAAACGCTGTTGGTTCCGGTCGGAGTCTGTGCTGTGCCTCCCACGGATCCTGTAATCCTGCCACCCGAAACTGACCCAACAAACTGAATCTGACCGGTCAGATTGGTCTGATTGACCGTGGCGGTGAGCGTAAACTGTGAGGCCGACAGGCTGCCCTGAAGATGTTGACCTGCGAATAAAGTGTCGCTGGCGACAGTTCCATCGGAGGCAATCGTGATCGTAGTGCCTTGCGTAGAGTATGCTGGAGTTTGTCCGGAAATCTGCTGTGAAATGGTCACCGAACCGACATATGTCCCAACATCCGCCGGATCTGGCGCGGTGGAGGATGAAGTGCTCTGCGATTTGGAACTATTGGCGAGAATCGCGGCTGTTGCGCCGCCCAACAGAAGGATGCCGCCGCCAATCACCGCTGGTTTTGTCCAAAACGATTCCTCTTCCTTCTGGGGTGCGTTGTCCAGTTTTGCGCCTGGCTGCGGAGACCGGATATTGACCACGTACCATTGGGTTTCGGCTGTCTGGCCGTCTGCGTCAAGCGCTTCGATATAGTATGAAACCTGCGAAGCCCTGCTGATCAGGTTCACAGGAATCGTTGCGACGTAAAGACCAGCCCCGGCACCCTGCATCTGGAGTTTGAATGGGGCAATATCCTTGGATGTGGAGTACCAAAGGGTTACGGATTTGACGCCGGCGTTGCCTGTTACAGTCGCACGCATTGCCATGGATTGGCCTTGAAGAGCCACAGTCACAGGCTGATGTTTGATGACGAGCGCTCCGTTGCTATTCATGGCAGCGTAGGCCTGTATCATGGATGCGAGGCAGACCATAATCGCAATTTGTGGAGACCTTACATATTTCTTGTTCATCGTTATTTCGTGCTCCGTCGTTCGTGATATGGCACAGTAAAGCATTGGCCGGAAAAAGAAAACAAGAAATCAAGTTGCTCTTACAGTTGACAATGGCCATGTTCGCACGTAGTGTCACAGCCCGTTTGTCAGCACCTTGGAGGAGAAATATGTATTGCGCATCTGATTTGAGAAAAGGTTTGCGTGTCGAAATTGATGGCGCTCCGTATTTGATTACGGAGTTTAATTTCAAGAAGCCGGGCAAGGGGCAGGGGTTGTACGAGTGTAAGTTCAAAAACCTCGTCAACGGTACCACCATGCAGCGCACGTATCGGGACAACGCAGAACTTGGCGAGCCAAAGCTCGAAGAAAAGAAACTCCGATATTCGTACGCAGACGGCGACAGATACGTGTTTCATGACGAGTCATACAACGAAGTTGATGTCAGCGCGGAAACATTGGGCGATCGCAAATACTTTCTTGTGGAAGACATCGAAGTAAATATCCTTTATCACAACGGGATCGCCATCGATATCCAGTTGCCCAACTTTGTTGAAAAGGCAGTCGTTCATACCGAGCCTGGCGTCCGCGGAGATACGGCCACGAACGTGCTCAAACCGGCTACAGTGACCGGTGGCTACGAAATCAGGGTTCCGTTATTCGTGAACGAGGGTGATGTCATAAGGATCGATACGCGCAACGGCGAATACCTCGACAGAGTAAGCAAGAAATGATGCTCCGACATCTTTCGGAGAAAAAGCGCGTTTTGGCGGTCAGAAGCAAGGCATTCCAAAGCGTGCGGGATTTTTTCGTCGCCAGAGGCTTCCTTGAAGTAGAGACACCGATTCGTATACCCACACCGGCATTGGAATTGCACATAGATGCCGAGCCTTCGGCCGGTATGTATTTGCGAACCTCGCCGGAACTTCACATGAAACGGCTCGTCGCAGCTGGATATGAGAAGGTCTTTCAGATCGGGGCATGTTTCAGGCACGGTGAGCGAGGTGATCTACATAATCCCGAATACACGATGCTCGAATGGTACCGAGCCGGCGCCAATTACATTGATGTGCTTGCAGATACAAAAGCGCTCATGGCCCATGTAATGAAGGATATTTCCGGCGGCTTGACTCTCACTTACAAAGGGATATCGATTGAGATGCTGCCGTTGTGGGATAGAATGACCGTTGACGAGGCGTTCATTCTTCATGCAGGCTGGGATCCGGTCAAAAACTTCAACGCGGATCGTTTCGATCTGGATCTTGTCGAGAAAGTGGAACCGAATTTCCCCAAAAATCGCCCCATCGTGCTGATGGATTACCCGACTCGGGCCGCCGCACTGTCACGTTGCAAGAAGGATCATCCCGAAATTGCGGAGCGATGGGAGCTGTATATCGGCGGTATCGAAATCGCCAACGCATTCAGCGAGCTTACCGATCCAGTCGAGCAAAGGAATAGATTTATGGAATGTGCAGGTGAGCGCCGGGAAATGGGCAGGGAAGTGTATGCATTGGACGAGCCATTTCTCTCCGCTCTTGAGGCTGGCATGCCGGAGTGCGCGGGTGTGGCTCTTGGGTTGGACCGACTCGTGATGCTCCTGACCGATTCTCCTCGCATAGATGACGTGCGCGCATTCTGCGCGCGAGAGTCAGGGAACGATACATAATCTCTTGACGCACGCAAAATCCGGGCTATACGAGATGGAACTTTTTATATACAGTCCCCGGCAAATTTCAGTTTTATAAATGGAGGAATACAATTATGAAGACAAAAGGGACCATAGGGGGCCTATACGTAAGTACGGCGTTATTGGCGATCGCATGCATCACGGCGGCAGGAGCGCAAGGCGCCAAGGAATGCCAGATTCTGGACGCCTTACCGTCGTCAGTCTACGAATTTGACATGGAATACATTCCGTCAAGCGACGTGGATGGGTTCGGCAAGACGGAAATGATCGAGATGAGCGCGGATTGGGCGTTCGCATATTTTCGCGCGGGGGACGCTGGAGATTTTGATCTCAACATGCGGGCGGACAGCACCGTGTTTTTTCATTCGCTGGGTGGCCTTTTCCCAAATCAGGTTGCGAAAGTTGCGCTAGACGCAGGATGGGCATTGAGGCTCGAGGACGGGTATGCCGTACAGGTGAGGGCCGAACCCGGAATTTATTCCGACTTTGACCATTTATCCGGCGATTCGCTGTTTTATCCATTCTCGTTTGCTTTAATTCGCGCGTTCGACCCAAGTTTGTCTGCAATGGCTGGATTGGAGATACGTCCCGAGTTTAACCTGCCCGTGATGCCGCTGGTCGGTGTTGTCTGGGCGATAGACGATGACCTGACGCTGGATGCACGCTGCCCGTGCAGCAAGCTGAATTACTGTCTGGCGAAGGATTGGAACACATATCTGGCGCTTGACTGGGCTAACACAACGTATCAGGTCAGCGGTGCCGTGGATAGATTCACATTGAATTACCTGAAAGCATATTGGGGCGTCACTTATCAATTGGCCGATCAGGCGCTGGTCAGGGCCGAGGTTGGGGCGATTTTCGACCGTACGGCCAAGTACGAGAACAGCGCTTCCGACTCTAAGAATGAAGTGGATATTGAGAGGGCGTATTTCGTCAGGCTGGGAATGGGCGCGGCGTTCTAAATTCATTTGCGCTACATCCTTCCTTGTCAATGTTTGTGAAGACGTTGTATCCTGCCAGGCATGCTTCAAACACTGCGCGTCAAAAATCTGGCCATAGTTGAAAACGTCGTGGTTGAGTTCAACGACGGGTTGAACGTCATCACCGGCGAAACCGGCGCCGGCAAATCCATCCTTGTGGGGGCTCTTGGGCTGATTCTGGGGGAACGGGCGGACAAGGAATTGATTCGGGCAGGCGAAGACAAATGCGGCGTGGAAGCGGTATTCCAGCTTTCCGAGCCGTCAGCTGTAAACGCAAGCTTGGAAGAACTCGGAATCGCACCGTGTGACGTCGGCCGGCTTGTCATCCGCAGAATCGTTTCAGCGTCCGGGTCGGGAAGCATTCATGTGAACGATTCCCACGCCACAGTGCAGGCATTGAAACGAGTAGGGGATCTTCTCGTTGATATGCACGGTCCGCACGAACACCAGTCCCTTCTGAGTCAAAACTTCCAACTCGACGTTCTGGACTCGTTCGGTGATCTCTGGAAGCAACGCTCGGCTTACGCTGCCATTTACTCGGAAATGCTCGATCTCGATGCCAGGCGAAAGGCTTTGGATTGCGATGACCAGCAAGTTGCGCAACAGATTGAGATGCTCACTTTCCAGATCAAAGAAATAGAGGATGCTGCCATTTCGGAAAAGGACGAGGAGGACTTGCGCAAAGAGCATGGAATGGTTGCAAATGCGCAGCGCATTCTGGAGCTGACCGAAGGAATACGAGATGCACTGACGGAAAACGAGAGTTCAGCTTTCAATAGCATGGCGAAAGTTCAGTCGGCCACGCAGGAGCTTTCCGGTTTGCTCGCCGAGGCGGAGGACTGGCGAAAAGAGGCTGGAACTATTGCAGTGCAACTGCAGGAATTGTCCGACAGCATGAACAGCAGGATGCAGAATATTGAGGGGGACCCAAATCGTCTACAGTGGCTGGATGACCGAATTACCCTGATCCATAAGCTGAAGAGAAAGTACGGCGCGTCAATCGCTGAAATTATTGCCTTTTGCGAGCAGTCAAAAACACGATTGAACGAATTGAACACACGTGGCGAACAGATTGCCAAGCTTGAGGCGCAACTTGGAGATTCGAAAAAGATGGTGCTGGATGCGGGGCGGAAGCTTGGCAAGGAACGAAGAAAGACTGCTGGATCGCTGTCCGGAGCCGTCACAAAGGAGCTTCGCGGTTTGGGATTCCAGCATGGAGCTTTCGACATCGTTTTACGAGATGTCGAACCGCATCCGGCGGGACTCGATGAAATAGAATTTGGATTTGCACCAAACGTTGGCGAGCAGATGCGTCCTTTGCGCACGATTGCGTCAAGCGGCGAGATTTCGAGGGTCATGCTGGCAACCAAGACCGTTCTTGCCGCGCATGACAGGATTCCTGTACTTGCCTTCGATGAGATTGACGCCAATATTGGCGGCGAAACCGGCAATGCCATAGGCGAGAAACTTGTGGCTGTGGCAAAAAATCATCAGGTACTGTGCATAACGCACCTTCCGCAAGTGGCAGTCCACGGTAGAACTCATTTTGTCGTCACCAAGGAAGTTAAGGATGGACGAACCCGTACCGACATCAAACCAATAGCCGGCGACGAGCGTGTGGAGGAAGTCGCACGCATGCTGGGTGGGCGCGATCTGACCAGTGTCACGCTGAAGCATGCGCGTGAGATGCTGAAGAAATAGTCACATTCCATTACTGCGCTTTTTCGACAGCTTGCAGGGTCAATTCGATCTTGGCCATGCCCGGAGCGCGAGGGGAAGACCGGATGACGAATCTCGTCACTGACCACGGCGGATGCTGTGCCTCAGCTTTGGAGATAAACTCCATGACCTTGTCCACAGGTGCTTCTCCGAATGTCATTTCTTTCTGGAGTACTACCCAGCCTTGAATAGTCTCCTTGCGTGCGTCCTTGATCTCATCCGGTTTCAGTTCGCCGAGAGTACTGCTCATTAGTTCAGGTAATGACGCTGCATGCTTGTCGGCTGATTTACCTACAAAGCTTGCGGCGGCCAGTCCACGTGCAAGATCGCTTTGGATTGCCTGCAGGCCCGCAAGATACGAGACTTTCGATCTGATCTTTATCAGCGTATCCCGTTCAGCATTCAGTGTGTAACAGGTAAGAGCGGTTGCAATTATAAAGACAATCAAGGCGATGAACCATAATCGGGAAATCAAGCCGGCATCATCTTCCATCTTCGAATCTTCGACCTTTATTTCATTCATTTTGGTGCTCGCATCAATCTGTGCCGCCCGACGTTATCGTGAAAGGTACGCGCTCGTCGTTCTTGGCGTCTTTCCTGATGAGCCTGGCAGCGTAGCCTTCCCGTGAAAGAACTTTAACAAGTTCATCGCAACTCTTCCAGTCCCCCGCGGTGCCGGTAATGGAAATCTTGTCGTGTGTCAACGACAGCGTGTCGTAACGAAGATCAACTTTCTTGCCGGTATCGGCTATGACAGTAACAATGCGATGCAGCGGCTGTTTGAAGCAATTGAGGAATGGCTCGAACAGATCTTTGCGCTTGTCGGTCTTCTCCCTGACCTTCTGCAATCCCTGTTCGCCCTTGGCCTCGCCGATGTCGTAGCCGCCAAGCTCGCTGCCAAGCGACCTGAAGCTGGCATCGAGTGCCGCATTTTTGCGGGAGATAATTCCGATCACGGTAAGGTTGGCGACGCACAGGAAGATGCCCGCGGCCAGAAGTGTCCATGCGGCCAGACGGTGTCGCTTCGCTATTTGGCGGGTTACCGCTGGGTGTGTCAGAACGCCGGACCGGAGGTTGCATGATAGCGCCCCTGACAACAACGCCCTGGTTGAAAGAGCCCTGGCGAGGAAGCAGGCCGGCGCATCAACGGTGGCCGAAGTGCCGTTCCAATCATGGGTCAGTTGTCCCTGTAATTCGCCGATCAGCCTTGCGTCTTGAGCGCCTGCGCCAGTCCAAATCCATCGCACCTGACCGGCATCCGGTTCCTGGTATGTCCGCATCAGTCGTCCTATTTGCCCGGCATCTTTGGAAAGCATGCCGTGGGCATTGATAAAGTCGGGGCCCCGACCGACGGCAACACTGCAATGAGCCACGCCGAGGTGTATGACAACCCGTAATAATCCGGATTCTGCGGCTTGGACTGGCACTTCTCTCAGGCCCTGCGTCCACAGCGCCAATCCTTCCTGATCAAGGATCACCGGGTCAAGACTCTTCGCGTTTAACGTGGCAATCTTCTGCTCAACGTCCTTGCGACGCGCGACAATGGCGAGGGCGCGAATCTTTCCGCTGGCCGTACGCCTCAAGTCAGTAAAGCTGTAAAGGCAATCTTCCAATGGGAAAGGCAATTCGACATCAAGCAAGGTTGGAAAAACTTTCAGGGCTTTGCCAGCGGCGCTAAATGGCGCTTCCAGCCATCTTGTGAAGCTCTCCTTTGCGGAGAGGACGCCGATGCATGTCGTGCCTTGCATAGCATCTCTGAAGCCGGGGTCTGTTGGATGAACTACTGAATGGGTGATACGTCCGCGGGATCGCTCGCTTCGTACCACTATCAGTTCGTTTCCATCCAAATCCACGCCATAGCAGGCTCTCAGTTTGGAACGCGCCTGGAATAAATGATCACTCATCCTCGTACTCGTGACTCCTTATCTGGCGGATGACGATAATCGCGCCGCGTATAGCCAGAAGGGCTGCCGATGCCAGAATATAACCAATTCCAATCGTCAGCAGTTTTGTGTTGCCTTGCAGAAAGTATCCGCCAAGCGTCAACCCGGTTCCGAGCAGCAGTCCGCTCAATCCGAGACAGAGCAGCAGCATCCGGGCACGCCTGGAGCTCTGATTCCTGTGTTTTCGCCGCCTAACAATGTTGTTTGGACCCGATTCCATATTCTCGTGTCGTGATTTGTCCTCAAAACGCGCAGCGAATTCCAAATGGCACAGGATACCTGGATCGAAACGGCTACTTTCAAATTGGGAAGCGCCCTGATCCAAGGCTCCAGCTAACGATTAGTATGAAGAGTACCCTGTGTTTATTGGGCGAGTCAATATGTTTACGCCACACGTTGACGCCTTGAAATGCCCCCAATGGGTCTCTTTTATGAGGTTGACGAGGGCTGTTTTAGTATTGCTGATTCAATTGCGTGGCGTAAATGTTTTACGAAGAAGTGGATGGAACGGTGGCAATATGCCGGTAACTCGTCCGGCTCTCTCAATCGTAGGCAGAGGTTCAAATAGCAAACCTCAGTATAGTTGACAATCCTGAAGGCTGATGTACGCTCACGAACATTGGAACAGATGCATTGCACGGCTGTAATGCGCTTAGTGGAGCTTACAATTAGACAAAATGGTTCGGTATAGAACAGAACGGCCTGATAAATGAAAATGAGGGAGATTCTGATGGATCGGAAAACTGTTGTG
>CAZASC010000113.1:0-11005 GCA_964487695.1 uncultured Victivallales bacterium | reverse complement strand
CCCGAATGCGGGATCATTCGATGGGGTTGGGGTTTGATCCGACTCCCCATACTTAAGCTCTAGCTCCCTATCTCTCTGCCGTTCAATAAGGATCTCTTCGTAATTCTCACCCCTAGCGGCTACAAGCCTAGACTTAGAGGTGGTGCCTAATGCAAAATCCGAAACTTGAGCTTGAATATCCTTAAGAGGATCAGGCATTGGGAAGGCTGGGCGGATGAATTTATGATCTTTGTAAATGTCATAGCTTCCAGCTATGGGGGCTAGGTCCAGCACACCAGACATACAGGCATAATCCAACCAATCCTCATAGATTACGTCCAGCACCTTAGTAATGAAGAAATCTTGTAAATCCTCAATAAATTGTTTGTCCTGATTGTAAGCCGCCTTCATAGAGCTAAAGCTAGTGCTTTGCCAATCTGAGTACAGTGTATTGTAACTAAGGCCAATGCCTGCGGCTATGTCTAGTTTGCAGTTATTGTTATACGCTTCATAAGCGGTGTTAGGATGGCTGGGCGTCAAAAAGTGCGGGGTAATTCCAGCGGGTAGAGCCTCTGCCATGCCTGGGGAAATATGGTTGGGGGTGATACCCGGTTTCAGGATTTGGCCGGGGATCGCTCCGCTTGAAGGCATCGCAATAAGAGAGGTTCCTGTACCAGCCAGCCCAGCCGCAGGGCCAGCCGCCGAACCGTTGTATGGGTCTGAGGTGAGAGTGCCGTCCTGAGTATAGAAGACGGCCATACACGCGCCGATCTTGGCCGCGACTAGCTCCGCTTTCCGGTAGTCATCCAACAGCCGGATTGTGGGTATGGACGCCATGGCGGTCGGCAGGCCACGGCAGGCCCCAATCTGATGAGGCCGGAATGCATGGATCACATCGGAGGCAGGGAGCTTTAGCAGCTTGCCACCTTGTGCAGACTCCTGCATAAACTTAGAATGCATCCAATAGAATTTAGGGCTATCCCATTCGTCCCTTTCTATACCCATCGCATAAGGGCCAGATGCATTCTGTACCATTGTGTCTTTAGCAAGTAGATCAGTGTTAACAAGCTGGACTTGGTAACCGTGTGGGCCTTTGCCTCTTAACCTTCTAAGCAATAGCTCCCCATCAACCGCCCAAGCCTGGATCATCTGGTTTAGGGATTCTTCAAGGCTGTACCTACCGCTAGCTTCAAAATTACCGGCCTTGCAGTAGTCTTTCCACGCATCCTCAATCTGTTGAGCAATTTTATTATTGATACCTTTCCTGGCATTGCTTACTTTGGATATAAGCTTGAATGGTTTAAGGCTTTGTTGTAGAATGTTAACGTAGCTCTTCATCACCGGGCTATTTTCGTATAGCTCTCTGGATCTACCCCTAATGAGACTAAATGTCTGCCGCACTTCCTGATTAGGGGAAAGCAATGTTCCAAAGAAGTCAGAGCTAATCCGGTCAAGCTGTCCAGCTTCAATATATTTCTTACCATCAACCGGCATTTCTTTAGCCGTTTCTTTTTCGATTTGCTTTTTACTGAAAAGCTCCCAAATCTTCATATATTGTCCAATGCTTAAAAGTTAAAATAAATTGCGTTGCCCATGGGTAGACCCTTTTCTTTCCTAATCTCATATTCGTAGACTTTACGCATTTTCTCTAATTCTGCGCGATTGGCTTTAAACGTTCGCCCAGCAACCGAATATTCAACCGTTGCCCCATTTCCAAGATCACCCAACAGGGCCTTTTTGATAGCGTCTAGCATCTGCTCAGCAAATGAACGGTTGTCAACCGTAGGTTGAACGATGCTGTAATCAGAAATGATGGTTAGTATCGTGTCACAGATAGTTGTTCGGTTTCCGTTGGCAATTTCAGTAAGGTAGGCTTGAGCTTGGTAGTGGCCTGGAACTAGAGTAGTTGTAGTGCTAGACGGACAGAACAATTGATGTTTGGCTGGATTACTAGCCCATGGGACAGAGCTAAAGCTAATTGGCGTTCCTCCCGTGCTTGGAACCATTACATAGGTTAGAGTAAACGATTGTGGTGAGAATAGCGGTAGATATACAATAATATCCCACGTATCAGACTGCTGAAGGCTAAGGTTTTCAATCGGAAAAATATTTTCTACGGATTCAATCATATTGCCTCAGAGATTATCATCTATAGATAACTTCTTGGCTTAGAGCCAACCCGTATTGGAATTGTCCGCGAGTGTGTAAAGGTATGGTTTTGGTGTTTGAATAGGTGCTTGAGGTTGTGGCTTAGGTGTTTCCTGCTGTTTCTCAGGTGTTGGGGATGGCATCGTACGAGTCTCAACCGTTATGTTTAGCTTTTCTTCAGACTCATTAACTGGTTTGTATGCCAATGCTGCTAGCTTGGCATCAAGGATGTTGTTGAAATTAGCCATTTTGAAGCCACCATAAGCGTAGCAAAAGCAATCAAGGGCTTCATTCCTGGCTCTGATTTGCTTGTAATATTTGGTCTTTTGCCCACTGACAAACTTATAGGCCGGTGCCTCAGCGGTAAGCTGCTTAAAATATTCCAAGTCATTTTCAGGATGCTCTGGGGACGGATGCTCTGGGAAGTGGACAAAGCCGGGGCCTTCCTCCGCATTGGAGAGATACCCGAAAAGTTGATCCTTGATTGCATCTACCCCCAAGTCAAACCGGATGATGTTACGTGGGCCACTGGGGGTGCCCTTGGCGGGTATGAGGGGTGCTCCAGGCTGGCCGGATCCCTTGATGGGCACAATCAGCGGGTGCTTCCGGTGGCAGTAGTTATAGACCATGCTGGTAAAGTGGCCTCCCGTATCCACGCATACCCGATCAATGGTCATCAAAGCCCCAGACTCATGCTCATAGGTCTGATGGATAACCTTGTCCAAGGTCTGCCATACCTCACGCAAGCCAGGGGATCCCTGAATGATTCGGTGCTCTATGAGCCAGCATTCATCCGAAGCCCCCCAACCCCATAGGCTGTATTCCAAACGGTTATCCTGTACGTCTACGCCAGCGGTTAACATCCCAACCCCATAGGGGATCCGATGGCTATAAACCTCTCTACGGCCATATAGCGTATCTTCACTAATTTTATTTTCGATTTCTTGTTTCCATGCTTCGCCCAGAGTTTCATTAATGAAATTTTTTAGCTTGAGTTGATCAAAGCCAACATCAAGCCAGCTTTTCACAATAGCCTTGAGACTGCTGAATGGGCTAATCAGGTCTGAAAACCAGAAACCGGGGAAGTCTGCCCGTTCCGGATCATGATTGGTGATCCGCCATTCACCCTTACGAACCATAGGCATACGCTGTAGCTCTGAGATATGGCCCTTACAGGCTGTGCATTCAATGTAGATATCATCCAAAGTTTTCGTGCAGTGACCATACTTTACATTTTCCCATTTGACAACCTGATACTCTCCACAATAAGGGCAAGGGCTGAACCATTCCCGCATATCTGATTTGTTGTAATATAGATCTTCGACCGTATTCGGCATTCCTGATATTTCTGGTGTGCTAATATAGATGAGCTTACGTCCATAACCGGCAAAGGTCTTGGAGCGGGTTTCTGCCAAATCAATAACGTTGCCTACCCCCGGAATTGGGAGCATCTTATCTACTTCGTCAATTAATACGATCTTGGCTGAGAAACCGGCCAATGCTCCAGCGGAGCCTGAGCCAACTAAAGTAAGGGATCCACCAGGAAACAGCTTTTGTTTGATAGTATTGCTACTTTCTTTGCCTTTGTTTTCTTTAAAAAATCCGCGAAGTTTTGGGCTACCATCCAATAGATTTTTCAGTTCTTTCTTGCTGAATTTTTGTACATCTTCATTACTCGGTCTTACGTACAGGATATGTGCTGGCTCTTGAAATATACTGTAAAGCATCATCCCAGCTAGTACGGTGGTTGTTATGCCACTCTGGCCCGGCTTGATACATACTACTTTCTCGTACGCTGGGTTTGTACAAGCATCCTGTATGCCCTTTTGGAAGGGTGCAAACGTTGGGTCAAACCGCCCTGCCCTGCGGCTAGCGGATGCACTGAATACAATATTACGGGTATACCACTCGGACAGGCTAAGGTTTTCCGGAGGTCTCAACACGGGTATGACCCGTTTCAATAAGTCTACAGCTTTCATTTTTTCTCAATTTCAATCTCAATATCCTCAACCTCTGATTGGGCTTCTGAATCTTTAAGCTCTGACAACTCGGTTAATGCTTGGTAAACATACCCATCATAGATTTCAGCCACCAGCGGGAAAGTTGGGTGCTCAAGCCGTAACACGTCTTCTGCCAGGGAGCCCCGGCAACCTAGCAGGGTGGAGCGGAACCGTGCTAACGCCCCCGTCCAGGTGCGCTCAATGTCCTGAACCTCAAGTAGCTCCCCCTTGCGTCTTGCAAGCTCCATCTCTTTAAGCTCAGCCTCAGCCAAGGTCTTACGCAGGCTAGCCGCATCCTTGTTCACATCGCTGGCATCCAGCTTTGCGACAGCCTTACGGGCTGCATCCGCCATTAGCCATGAGACAACATGGGACAGGTTGTATTTGTCTCCTGTGGTTTTGCTCACGCTCTTGACGGCAATGGGGAACGGGTAATCTCCATCCTGATTTTCGAGGATCCAATTTCGGATGGTTCGGGCCGTCACCTCAAGGATTTTGGCTAATTCAGCTTGTGAGATACTTTTGTATTCCATTGTTTACTCTTTTGGTAGGAATTTGACTACTTTTTAATCAGTGTGTAGGTTCTAACCAAGCTCGATTCGATACCCGAAAACAAACCTTTGTTCAGGAGGACCCGCGCACTGCCACTTACTATCCTGGTATTCCTTAATTTTATAATGCCTCATTTTGTTAATTCCTTAATGCAATAAGTCTAATTATTTCAATATCGTTATTTGCTCGTACGTATAGCTTCTTGAACAGCATTAGACATAATAGTGTTGCAATTTGCATCAATGGCCTGTTTAGCCGTATCTATAAACTCTAACTTAGCCGGGACTTTAGAGCTTTTAACCAGAGTGTAGAGAATGCGATTACCAATACGTGGATCTTTGGTTTTCATGCCACGCTCTAACTTTTTCAGCGTCTTAAGGTTGCCAGCGTTTTTATAGTTAATGGCTGACATATCCTGTAAAACCAACGGAGTTCCGGTTGTTTTATCCTTAACAATAAACGATCCATACAATCCTTGAAGATGATTTGGTTTTGTTTCTTTGATTGCTAAGTTGCGAATAGTCAAAGGGTCATCTGAACGAATGACGGATTTGAATACTTGGGCATTCGGTATAGCCAAATGGTTATGTCCTTCAAATGGCACATGCTCACCGCCATACTCAAATTTGGAGAGGATATCGCGTGGTTCGGAAATGGATATGGTAACCGACCAATCAGTTTTGCTAGCTCGATCTTGCTTGCTAATATATACGCGATTGAGTATCCAGGTTTTACGCTGTAACTTAAACCGTGCAATAATACCTTGTCGGATTCGATCTTGTATTACGTTAGCAAGCTGATTCAGGCCATATGACACGGCAAATCCAACAGACTTTGGGCAAGTTGATTCCATCCATTCAACAACAGATTGAACATCAACAGAAATGGAAATGGATTCAGTCATACTAATTACTTCTGTGCTCTTGTATGATAAAATCAGCGATAGCATTATCATCTTGTAATGCTGTAAATTCTGTTGTTTCTAATGTAATTAGTTTTATAATTGATTCAAAAATGGCATCATTCGTATCGAGCTTGAATTTTCGAGCATACAAACAACCGTCTTGGCTAAGATCATTGCCCTTGTGATATTTCCATGCAATGAAACTACCATCCGGATTGCTGATAATGGTATAATCGTTTGTGGTGTATGCATCTAACGTTCTGCTCATAGGATCACCTTTCTAATTCGATCAAAAAAATCCGTTATCTCTATTTTTTTCATTCCCGTAATTTTTTGCAAAACGCCAATTGGATTATTTAGAAATCCAACAATTGTTTCATCAGATTTCAATAATTCAATAATAGCTGAGTATAAAATTTCATCTTGGTCGTCTAAACTATCGTCAACCAAATTGCTAAGCAGTATACCAATTTCTGCCAATCCATAATTATCATCATCAAAGGTTTTGTCTATATCCTCAATATTTTCAAAATCTGGATAATCCTTTTTGTATTTTGTCGTGATAGTTATGAGTGACCAAAACAGAGCATTGTTAAAATAACTGTATGTCCTGGCTCGTTTGGGGTCGTATTTGGGAACCTTGGCCATGCAAACCAAGCAAAGTTCTTGAAACAATTCGGAATACCCCATTTTTGACTTGAGATGTTGACCAGAGCGAAATATCACACCGTCAATGATTGGAAACAGGTATGTCAAAAAATTGTTTCTGTCTGTATCGGCTCGGGATTGATTCCATTTATTCCATAGAAAAGCCCCAACCTCTTCCCAGTAGTAGATTGGGGCATCTTCACACATTTGGCTAACCTTGATTATTTTGGTATCTGATTTTTCGGTCTGCCATTCTGGATAATATTTGGTGATATATTTTATGAACAACGGAGAATAGGCATACAGATCTGAGTTTTGAGCCAGTAAACCACGAACAGCCATTTGTTCAACCAGAATAACCTCTGATTTGTTATATGGCTTTTGCATATTAATAGTCGCCAAGAATTTTAAAAGTTGAACAAACCCATTGTTTTTCATAACTTAGGCCATGGCATATTGGGCACTCAATTACTGCTGGTGTTTGGATTGGCTCCAATAAATCATCTTCCCGATGATTGCACTTTTTACATTGTCTATTCTGTAAAGGCATTACCAGAATCTCCTCTTTTATAATACTTTTGTAGTCGAAAACTTGAGATTACTTTAATTTTCTGGATTTTTTATAGTGATTTTTCACAAGCAACAACAATTTGTTGACGTTAGCTTTGTTCATGTCCACTCTGTTGGTTATTTCTATTTGGTTAAGTGGCCCATTTTGCTCTAGCGCATAGATGATCTGATCCAATACCTTTTTACGGTTTCGGTTCACCTTTTCCCTTACTTGGCGAATACAACGGATGAAATCATCCAGAGGTTCCGATTCATCCTGCTCTGGCCCTACCGGGGCATCAAACCAATCTTCCATTTGGCCAGTCTGAAACATCTCAGTTTGTTTGGTCTGGTCCCTTAGGTGCTCCCACATCGCTTGAGAGGCTACGGTAATAGAAAAGGCCACGATGTTACCCCGTTGGGGATCAAACGTCTCTGAAAGCCTGCTATAGACCTTTATGGCCACATCTTGTAACGCATCCTGATAGTCTAAGCAAGGAAATTTCTTTTTGTAGCATATGGCACGGATTAGAGGATAGAGCTTTATCATAAGCTCATCCCATTTTTGTTCTTCCCATAGCTTAAGCAACTCTGCCGAGTCCAACCATTCCATACGTATCTATTACCCACAATGAAGGGTTGGATAGTTTGAAACCAGATGGTCGAATTTTAAATTCGACCTAGCCGTTTGGGATGGTTTTTTGTCCAATTGGGGTGTTTTTACCCCTTTTAGGAGGCCAAAATGGGGTAACCCCAATTTCCAACTGTAGTAATATTTCAAATTACCTTCATTTTGGGAGAATTGGGATACTTTTTCACCAACTCTTGCTATATAGAGGCAGAATGCCATGTACACCCATATTTACCCCTATTTATACCTATAACATATACTATATGTACTCTCTCCCAAATATCCTAAAAAGAAGTAATAAGTAGTATTCAGTAGGGATTGGCTTGGGATTTTTTTTGGGAGAAATTGGGAGATTTAGGATGCTAATTTTGTCGATTTTCACATAATAACTAATATTTATTTATTTTTGCCTTGGGTAATTCTATTGACTCTCCGGGGAATCCGATCATAACTTGGCCTCAAAATAGACCCGATTTTGAAAATAAAAATATAAGCTAGTTCAAGTTTTCGAAATACCAATATCAATCATTGAGGACACCCAAAGGAGACAAAATGGACAAACTCACAAAATTCAAAAACCTTAAGGCACAGGAAGATTATTACGTCATCCTTATCACCAAGGCTTTGCAAGACATTCCACCGTGCTTCACCCCCGAGGCTCTGAGGGACAAAATCCAAGATGTATGGTTGGCTGATCAGCAATCGGCACCGGCCACCGTCTATCCATTCCCCGGTACCCATACGATTGCTAGGGTAACCCGAGAGGCTGGATACAACCGTAGGCTCTGCTACATCTGGGAGAGGGGTGATTTGTAATGGACGCGAAACAGTTTATTCAGCATGATACGGTTCCATTTCTGGCTACCCTATTCCAGCTAACCGCCGAAGAGGCCAAATCAAAAGATTTAACTTGGCAGGTATTCCCTGAAAGCCCCGATGCCTTGGCTTCTGACTTCCTCCATCCTCAGATATTCTATGGAAGTCTCTATAAACACTGGAAGCGGTTTGTAGCTCTTAATGAGGCAGGATTTGGCATCTTCCTTTGCTCAGCCCTTACCAACAGTGCAAAGCGTACCCAGATGGACGTGAGGCAATTCTATTATGTAATGGTTGACATTGATGATAAGGATAGGGATCAGACTATTCATCCTGAGCCTCCAACACCAATAGCAGATTTTGGCCTCGACCAAGCTCCCAGCACTCCAACCGTGATTGTGCAGAGTGGGCATGGCTGGCATCTGTACTATGTGTTAACCGCCCCGGCCAGCCGTGCTGATTGGCCATCACTGCTCAAGATCCGGCTTGGTCTGTACGAGCGGTTCCGAAGCTGGGGGGCAGACCGGAAGGTAGCGGTTGACATGGCTCGGGTCATGCGGCTTCCCGGCACGATGAACATGAAATCGGCACCGGCCCCCGTCCAAGTCATGATGTATTGCGGCTCCACATATACCATTGATGACTTGCTGGCCGCCTTCCCTTACTCAGAGCCGGTACAGATTCCATCTGAGGATGAGCCTATGGAAGTCCTCTTCGACTACACCCCATCCCTGCCCCTGGATGAGCGTATCAGCCTAGCTATGGATGCCCTGGATGATCATCCAGCCGCCATAGAGACCCAGGATGGTTCATCAACCACCCTACGGGCCGCACAGATAGGCTTTGCTCATGCTCTTACGCCTGAGGAAACCTTTGCGCTATTGCTTAGCGAATACAATGAAAGGTGTGAGCCCCCATGGGAGCCAAAGGACTTGAAGCGTAAGGTTAGGGAGGCTTACCGCTATGCCAAAAAACATAATCTGATTGGCTCAGCATTATCAGATTTCAAACAACAGCGTATTGCTCAGATTAGAAAGCAAATGGATCAGTATGGGATTGAAGATGGCAACTGATAACACGATGAAGCATATACAAGACGTTAGAGCAAAGAAAACGGAATCCAAGATGGCCGAAGACTCCGATCTGAATCAAAAATGCTGCTTTCGGAGCCAAGATCATATGGGGTTGACTGAGCGGTTCCGGCTCCGCAACAAACAGAAGTTATGCTTTTGGAATGGCGATTGGTATTACTACACGGGTAAGTTTTGGTCTAAGCGTGAAGACCCCACTTACAAGCTGTTGAAGCAAACCGTTCATCTGGCTCAAACCGTAGAAGTAAAACTTATTGAGGATGAGGGACAAAGGGAGGCATACAAAACATGGGCCAATAGCCTTGGCACAACCAGCACATTGGAAGGGGTGATCAGATTAGCTAGACGTGAAATGGCCAGGATACAGACATTTGAAGTTTCCGATTTCTTGATTAATTTTCAGAATGGCACAGTTGACCTTAGAGACGGTACAATCAGGCCACATGATCCGGATGACGATTTCCTGTATGTCTTGCCATACTCGTATGACCCTCTGGCCAAATCTGAGGCATGGGATCAATACCTCAGCACTGTTTTTGTCGGGCAAGATGCAGAACAGATGCCAGCCTATATACAACGGCTTATTGGTGCGACTCTGATTAGCGGTAGGGATTTTGAAAAATGTGTTTGGCTAGTAGGAGGTGGAAGTAACGGCAAAACAACTTTTTGTGAGACCATCTATCAGGCTCTAGGCCCGCTAGCAGCCACGATCAACAATGATTTGTTCCTGGCCAAGAAATGGGGTGGGCAGTCACACCCAACCGAGATTGCCCGTCTCAATCAGGTCAAGTACGCAACCTGTAACGATATCAGCCTCTCTGCCAAGCTGGATGAGGCCACATTCAAGCGTCTAGTCTCAACATCAACACAAATGGGAAGGTTTATGAATAGAGATTTCTTTGAGTTTAGACCTACCCATAAGTTTTGGATTAGCGTTAACAATATGCCACAGGTCAGGGATGATTCAGACGGCATGTGGAGACGGCATATCGTTATCCCTTTTAACAAGAAATTCGAGGGTAAGGATAAGGATTTGACGATCAAGAGCCGGATTGAGGCTCAGCTTCCGGGGGTGTGGGCATGGATGGTCCGGGGTGCCACCCTCTACCATTCGGAGGGATTGCTTCCTGAGCCCTCCATCGTCACTGAGGCCATCTTGGAATGGCGGAACAATGAGGATTGGTGGGCAACGTTTGCTGATGAAGAGTGTGTAATCGCACCAAATACAAAGGTTAAGCTAGAACGATTCCATGCCCATTACCAGTATTGGGCCAAGCAAAATAGTATGCCAACTCTCAACGTTTCAGCCTTTAGAAAGCGGGTCATCCTGGCCGGTTACACCGTCACGAAATCCAACAGTGCTCCATCTGTACGAGGGATTGGACTTAAAGAGGATATCGAGGATGGGAATGAAAAACTCTAAATGAAAACTATCTGAAATCTTCTGGGGATGGGTATCTTAACCATGAAAGGCATGAATCATGATTGACTTTGAAGAGGTAGACCCTAACTGGGATGAGGCTAGGTTTGCAGATGACCCAAGGTATATGGATACCGAGGGCAAGCTGAGACTGCTGATTTCGAAAAAAGGCAGGGCTGGCCGGTGGGCTCAGTCAGCCTTGCAGACCCTCCAATCCATCGAGGCCACCATTGCCGCGATGGAATCAGAGGGACGGCCCCGGACGGC
>CAZASC010000112.1:0-11190 GCA_964487695.1 uncultured Victivallales bacterium | reverse complement strand
CCGCCTGAGATCACGGCGGAATACAAGGGCCAGTACAACATCATCAAGAACAACCTGAATGCTGTTGTCAAGATGATGAACGAGTTGCTGGCAGAAACGGGCAAGATCATTCAGGCGGCAGCAGTGGGCGAACTCGACAAGCGAGCGAACGCCGATCTGTTCCTTGGCGGCTGGAAGCAACTGGTTAGCGGGGTAAATGACACGATTACGAATATCGTGAACCCGTTGATGGTTACGGCTGACTATGTTGATAAGGTCAGCAAGGGTGTCATACCGCCAGCGATCACGGCGGAATACAAGGGTCAGTACAATCTCATCAAGAACAACCTGAATGCGGTTGTTAAGATGATGAACGAGTTGCTGGCAGAAACAGACAAGATCATCAAAGCGGCAGCAGCAGGAGAACTTGGCAAGCGGGCGAACGCCGACCTGTTCCTTGGTGGTTGGAACCAGTTGGTGGCCGGAGTAAACGCCACGCTGGACGGGGTGATTCTGCCAATGAACGAGGCGGCTGAAGTTATGAAGGCAACTGCAGCTCAGGACATGACGAAACGGGTCACTGGAAACTACAAGGGCGACCTGGATGCGTTCAAGAAGAACATCAATCTTGCGATTGATAATCTTGACCAGGCGCTCTCGAATGTGAACGCCGCAGTCGGTCAGGTAACTTCCGCGAGTAATCAGATCAGCAGCGGAAGCCAGAGTCTGGCTGAAGGCGCGAACGAACAGGCCAGTTCACTCGAGGAGATATCAAGCAGTCTCGAAGAGATGGCTTCGATGACCAAGCAGAACGCCGATAACGCGAACCAGGCGAAGGGTCTTGCCGCCGGCGCTCGTGAAACGGCGGTACAGGGCAACGATGCGATGCAGAGAATGTCGTCAGCCGTGAATGAGATCAAGAAGTCGTCGGATCAGACGGCCAAGATCGTGAAAACGATCGATGAGATCGCATTCCAGACAAATCTGCTCGCGCTGAATGCCGCGGTCGAAGCAGCAAGGGCAGGGGAAGCCGGCAAAGGCTTCGCCGTTGTTGCGGAAGAGGTGAGAAACTTGGCACGCAGAAGTGCCGAGGCTGCAAAGAACACCGCCGACATGATCGAGACATCGGTCAAGCATGCGGATGGTGGCGTGAAGATAAGCGAAGAGGTTGCAAAAGCACTCAAGGAGATCGTTGAGGGTGCGGGCAAGGTCAATACCCTTATCGCCGAGATTGCGGCAGCCTCCGAAGAACAGACAAAGGGCATCGACCAGGTGAACACAGCGGTGGCCGAGATGAACAAGGTGACACAGCAGAATGCGGCCAATTCAGAGGAATCGGCGAGTGCTGCCGAGGAACTGAACGGGCAGGCAGAGGAACTGGCAGGCATGATTGGCAGTTTCAGCCTGACGAATGTCACAAAGTCAAAGCAGACTGCCACAACCCAGTCGCACGCTGCGCGGCAACTTGGGGCAGGGCAAGCCGCTAACCAACAAAAAATGGGGAAGGGCAAGCCACAGATGGGAGTGAAGAGGCCGGCCTTGGGGATGGGGCATGCAATGGCCAAGTCGGCAAAGCCAGAGGAAGTCATTCCCCTGGACGACAGCGAACTCAAGGGGTTCTGATAAGAGTTCGGAAACACTGGTCAATAGTTAATACGTAACTGGATGCAATAAGTTGGTGAGCCGGTGCAGTTCGATTCTGCACCGGCCACCCATTGGTAACTTATGAAGATTATCAACCTGACAGAGCACAGCAGTGTGTACACCAGCAATGTCTACCTCGTTCTCGGCGACTGGAATGCGATGGATGATGTCAACACGCTTGTGGATGTCGGGAGGGATCTTTCAATAATCGGAATGATAAATGAGGCTTCCACTGGTGTGGGAAAAAAAAGAGTGGAACAGGTTGTGTTGACTCACAACCATTTTGACCATTCCGGATTGCTGGCCACGATTCGGCGAATGTTCAATCCCACAGTATATGCGTTTTCGTCAACTTTGGAAGGTGTCGATAAATTGCTTAAGGATGGAGATACGCTGAAGATGGGTGATAGAACATTTGAAGTTCTGCACACGCCGGGCCACAGCAACGACTCCATCTGTCTTTATTGCGAACAGGATGGTGTCGTATTTTCAGGTGACGTTCCTGTCGTAATTCGATCTGCGGAAGGCACCTACGATAAACAGTTTGTGGAAGTTTTGGAGAAACTCTCTCGCGGGCGCGTGGACTCAATCTATTTCGGACATGGCGATCCGGAACTCGGCAATGGCAAAGCCCTGATTTCCTCGTCATTGAAGAATATCCATGCACTGGAGAATCGCGAGCAGGGCAAAGAAAGCGATTCGCCCGTAGCGTAGCTTACGACGCCGGAGAAGAAAAGGTTGAGTTGAGATGTTCGAACCGCAAAAATCAAGAGGCAGATGTGTCGACCAGGAAATCGTGAGCCTGGTTGATAAGGGCCATTGTGTCGTTGTTGCCGCCGATGTCGGGATGGAATTTGCGGGCCATGATGCGGCGGCGGGCGGAAAGAGAGAGGGTATGCATCTGATCGTCGAGATCGAAGAGATGCCGGTAAGCTTTTTGCTTGTCATGAGCGCTCATACGTTCGATTTCCCTGAAGAACGTTGGCGAGAGTCCAGCGATGCGACGTTCGAACCGAAGGCTGTCGATTTGTTGACGCAACTCGTTGCTGGTGACATATCGGGATATAAAGAAAAGCACATTGCGTTTATCGAATTCGGAGAATTGACCGAGAGCTTCAAAAACTTTGGCGAGCCGGGAATCGCGAATCCAGAGGATGCAGGAGTTCTTTCGGATCGGGCTCCAGGTAACTTTGAAATGGTAGTTATCGATCGTGACCTCAGAGAGAATCTCCGCGTAATCCATGACAACCAATGGCGATGCCTGAAAATTGCGCATATGCTGGGGGGCTCTCCTGTAAAAGCACCATATGTAGTGTATTGTGGCTGGAATGTAAACAGTGAAAAGAGAGCAATCGTTCAGTGCCACCCAAGATAATAGAATAGGTTGCAGTCGTTTGCGACTGCCGGAAGAAGAGTATGAATTTCGACAGTCTGACAGGAATGGTTCGGTTCGGTGAAGGCGCCATCAGGCACTGCCTTGACAAAAGCACGAATGTTTGTAACTGGACACGATTGAGGTCATGCTGGGACGTATGGATTACCGTGGTGTTGTGCCTGTTGGCGATCGGGGTTCTGATTTCAATGGCAAAGGATCGCTCTCGTTAGGTCAAGCGAATCCGTATTTAGCACCCTGAAAGGGTGCAATTCGAGGGTGCAATTCGGTAGCCCGGGGTGAACACCCGGGACGGCGATGGAGAGATGGAGAGGATGAAATAATATTGAGGCCAGATAGCGCGAGAATGGAGCAAGGCGCATCTTCGCACGAATCGGCTTCCAATTTATTTTTCTTTGTCCCGGGGCGTTGCCCCGGGCTGAGGAATAGCAGTCTTTCAGCCTGCGGATGATTGAAGAAGAAATTATGAAGGCGGGAATTACGGATGGCAACTGACGGCATGGTTTTGGCGCCTGAGACGTTTGTGCGATTCTGCGAATTGGTCTATCGAAAAGCCGGAATAAAGCTGGGATCGCAGAAAGAAGCGCTGGTGTCGGCACGGGTCGGGAAGCGGATGCGAAAACTGGGGCTGACCGATTTTGAGACGTACTATCGACTGGTCTCGAAGGATGAGACTGGCGAGGAACTTGTTGAACTGCTAAACGCCATCTCGACAAATGTGACGCACTTTTTCAGGGAGAGTCGGCATTTCGATTTCCTGGGGCAGTCCTTGAAGCGATGGGAAGCGGAAGGGCAGACAAGGTTCAGAATCTGGTGTGCTGCGTCATCAACAGGAGAGGAACCGTATTCGATAGCGATCACGGTGAAGGAATCGCTTCGGGATTGCCCTGATATAAAAATTCTAGCCACTGATATATCAACAAAAGTGCTGGGGTTAGCCAGGGATGGCTTGTACTCGATGCGCCAGATGGAGAAGGTGCCGGAGTCGGCCATGCGAAAATATTTTGAAAAAGAAGATGTGCAAGGCGAGACAAAATATCGGGTGGTTAATGAGCTGAAGAAAATGGTCAGTTTTGCGAGGTTGAACCTGGCCGAGCCGCCGTTCCCGATGAAGGGGCCGTTCGATGTGGTTTTCTGCAGGAATGTGATGATTTACTTCGATAACGAAGTGCGGCGAAAGCTGCTCGCGGATGCATATCGCCTCCTGAAGCCTGGCGGATACCTGATGGTAGGGCATGCGGAGAGCCTGTCCGGTATGCTGAGTAATTTCAAAAGCGTTGAGCCATCGGTTTATGTGAAGGAACCATGAGCACAATCATTGTAGATATAGCCGATATGGCGATTTCGGCGAATCCAGATGATACGTTGATCACGTATTCGCTTGGATCGTGCATCGGTGTTGTGGTGTATGATCCTGCGATTAAGGTTGGCGGAATGATACATTGCATGTTGCCGCTATCATCCACTGATGCTCAGAAGGCAAAGGAAAGGCCAAGCATGTTCGTTGACGTGGGAATTCCGTTAATGCTGAACAAACTCTTCGCAATGGGCGTGAAGAAATGCAATGCCATTGTAAAGGTGGCCGGAGGCGCGCGTGTGCTGGACAAGAACGATCTCTTCCGCATAGGTGAGAGAAATTACACGGTGTTCCGAAAACTTCTATGGAAGAACGGAATGATGATCACGGCAGAGGACGTTGGCGGTGCCGAGGCGCGAACGATCCGACTTGACATTGGCACGGGGCGTTTCACGGTGAGATCCAATCGGCAGGAGGTGGAGTTATGAGCAACGCTTCCAGTATCCGTATCCGAGAGGAGATACTGAAATTCCCGGCGCTGCCTGCATTGTGCAGGCATATAATGGCACAAGTTGGCGATTCGAACGCTGACTTCGGGATGCTTGCTCTTGAGATCAAGCACGATCCAGGCATGACCGCGAATGTGTTGAAGCTTGCCAATTCTGCTTTTTTCGGGATGTCCAGAAAAGTGGAGTCTCTGCAAACGGCAGTATCCGTTCTTGGGATGAAAAGACTCTTTGAGGTGGTGGTGGCCGGAACTGTCGCGCAACCGATGACGATGAGATTGCCCGGCTATAATCTTGACGCCGACGAACTGTTGAGACATTCAGTATGGGTCGCTGTCGCATCGGGAGAACTGGCCAAGACACTCCATCTATCCACTCCCGATATGTTGTTCACGGCCGGTTTGTTGCATGACATCGGAAAAATCATCTTGAACGACTTCGTGCAGAAAGAATGGAGTCGTATGGAAGCGGCGAAAATGGAAGATGAAGCATTCGATCTGATAGAAAGGAAGGTGCTTGGATTGAACCATGCCGAGGTTGGTGCGGAACTCCTGGATCAGTGGCATTTTCCATCCGAACTGATTACCGTTCTCCGCTGGCATCATCAGCCTGACGAGGCACAGGATCACAAGACGCTTGTTCAGATAGTGCATCTGGCCGATATTCTGTCATATTCTGAAGGAATCGGAACAGGGCTGGACGGGATGACATATAAGATTTCCAGTACCGCGATTGCGGACTTGAAGCTGAAGACAAAAAGTTTGGAACAAGTTGCGAGCCACACGCTCGAGAAAATGAATGAGCTGCAAAAGCTCCTGACCGGTAAGGAAAGAGGTGATTAATGGCATTCAATATTCTTGTCGTCGATGATTCCAGGATTGTGAGGGCGGTGATGAAAAAGACTCTTGTCATCGCCGGCGTGGACGTTGGGGAGCTGTATGAAGCCGGCAATGGGAAGGAAGCATTAACAATTCTCGATGCGAAATGGGTGGACTTGGTGCTTGCGGACATTAATATGCCGGAGATGAATGGCATCGAGCTGGTAGAAACGATGAAACGGAAGAACCTGATGGAGACCATACCGGTGGTTATCGTTTCCACCGAACGTAGCGTGACGAGAATTGAAGAATTGAAGGCAAAGGGTGTGCGCGAATATCTCAGCAAACCATTCACGCCGGAAAGCATTCGCGAGGTGGTTGATAAACTGCTTGGTTCCGGGGAAAGTCGGAAGGTAGATCCATCTCCGGCTGGGGCCGGTTAGCCGATGGGGAGCATAAGAGGAGGTCGTTGTGGACAAAGAACAGGAAATGATCAGGCGGCTTGAGTCGATCAAGAACCTGCCAACGCTGCCGGTCGTAATTGATCGTCTCAGCGCGGCGATTCGCGATCCTAATTCCGATGGGAAGAGAATCGCGAAAATAATCGAGGATGATCCGGCGATAATGACGCGCACATTAAAGGTGGTGAATTCCGCATTCTATGCCGGCAAGGAACCGATCACTTCGCTTCAAATGGCGGTGGCCCGTCTCGGAATGACAGCGATCAGGAACATCGCCATGTCCACGTCGGTGTTTTCAACGTTTGCAAAGGGAACAGAAAGCGGGTTGAACAGGGAGGAATTCTGGAGGCATTCCATCTGTTCAGGGATTGCGGCCGGAGTCATCGCGGATAGCGCGCGCGACAGATTGAGCCATCGCTATAGCAGGGATTCTCTGCACTTGGCAGGATTATTGCACGATATTGGCAAGATTTTTTACGATCAATTCTTCCACGATGAATTTGGCGAAGCGCTTCGTCTTGCAACGCTTGAGCAAAAGCCGCTTTATGAGTCTGAGAAGGCCGTGCTTGGAATGGATCATGCTCAGGCTGGAATGTGGCTGGCAGTAAAATGGACGCTGGGTGTGGATTTGACGCAGGTAGTCTACTGGCATCATGAGCCTGACCGTGCGGAGGAGGCGAACCGTGAGTTTGTGGCGCTCGTGCACACGGCGAATTACATCTGCAATATTGAAAAGATCGGTAATGGGGGAGATCCTTCACCGACATACATTCCCGGGGTCTGGAAAAGGCTGGGATTATCCATTGGCGATATATCCGGGATCGTCGACAAGATACACGTGGAATCGGCGAGATCTGAAATATTGATGTCACTTGTATGAGACCAATGTGAAGCAGACGCAATCCATTTTTCTTGAAGTTGTGAAACAGGTCCTCGAGCGATTCGCGTTCATGTTCAGTGAAATTGACGATGAAGCCCGTTTCGTTGAAGTCGAGGGGCCTTTTCTTTATGCATCTATCACGTTTTCGGGAAACCGGCAGGCTGTAATAAGTCTTACGGCGCAGGAATCGCTATGCAAGGAAATGGCCTGCAATATACTTGGCGTTGAACCGTCGGAGATAGATGCCGAAGCGGGGTCGGATGCGCTGAAAGAATTGGCCAATGTGGTATGCGGCGAATTGATTCCGGCATTGTATGGGAACAAGGAAGTGTTCGATTTGACTGTTCCTTCGGCCTACAGGATTGATTCGGGTAAATGGCAGGAACTTGTGGCTGACAGGGATAACATGCAATTATGGGTGGAAGATCGCCCCATGTTGGCAAGTCTGACGATAGCCGGTAATCCCGTGATATGAACCAGCTTGGAAGAATACGTGTATTGCTCGTGGATGATTCCGCTATCGTGAGGCAGGTGTTGGTATCGGAGCTGGCTCGTCATTCAGACATCGAAGTGGTTGGAACGGCGCCAGATCCATACATAGCGAGGGACAAGATCGTTCAGCTAAAACCGGACGTTGTCGTGCTCGATGTTGAAATGCCACGTATGGACGGCATAACATTTCTGAAGAAACTGATGCAGCATTTTCCCTTGCCGGTGATCATCGTTTCATCCCTGACCGTGGCTGGCGGCAAGATGGCGTTGGAAGCGATCGACGCCGGCGCAGTCGAGGTTATGTGCAAGCCGGGAGCGGCCTATACTGTGGGAGACATGTCTCTCGCCCTTGCGGACAAGATAAGGGCTGCGGCGATGCTCAAGGGAAAGATCGTCGGCGGCACAACTGCGGCGAAGACGGTTGTCAGCGACAGACTGGCAATGAGCCAGACAACGAACAAGATTCTCGCAATTGGCGCCTCGACCGGAGGAACCCAGGCCATACAGGATGTCATAACGCGCTTTCCTCGAAATGCTCCCGGGACTGTCATTGTTCAACATATGCCGGCCAACTTCACAAAATCGTTTGCCGACCGTTTGAACTCCCTGTGCGACATTGAAGTGAAAGAGGCGGAGGACGGCGATTCTGTGATACCTGGCGTGGCGCTGCTCGCACCAGGGAATCGTCATATGGTTTTGAGAAGAAGTGGTGCGCGATATTTCGTAGAGGTGCGGGATGGAGGGCCGCTCGTGTATCATCAGCGCCCCAGCGTTGAGGTGTTGTTCAAGTCTGTGGCAAAATATGCCGGGAGCAACGCAGTGGGCGCCATCCTGACTGGTATGGGCGCGGACGGCGCAAAAGGTTTGCTTGAAATGCGCCAGGCTGGCGCATTCACAATAGCGCAGGACGAAAAGACATCTGTCGTATATGGCATGCCGAAGGAAGCCGTGCTGTGTGGCGGAGCTTGCGAGATTGTGCCTCTACATAAGGTGGCGGAAGTGATGTTGGCTCATTCGTGAGATGCTGATTCACAGGAAAACGGGGCGATGTTGAATAGCAGCGCAGGTCTGGTGACCAGATCTGCAATGCTGAGAGAAGATTGTGGTGTAGTCCGCGTGACTTCACGCGGCGATAAAAGAGGAGGTTAGCATGGTTGATATATCAGCAAAAGCGATACTGGTTGTTGACGATTCGTCAACGATGAGAAGAATAGTGATCAATACGCTCGGTCGTTGCGGATTTAAAAATATGGCTGAGGCTGGCAATGGCGTCGAAGCACTGGCGAAATGCAAGACACAGCAGTTCGATGTCATCCTTACCGACTGGAACATGCCTGAAATGGACGGTTTGACCTTCGCGATCGAATTGCGAAAAATGCCAAACTATGTTGCGGTTCCAATCATGATGGTTACAACGGAAGGCGGGAAGAAAGATATTATTGATGCCCTTACAAAAGGAGTGACTTCATACATTGTCAAACCGTTCACCCCGGATACTTTAAAGGCTAAAATGGATGAATTAATGGCTAAGTGTCAGTAATAGAATCGTCACATCTGAAATGGGGAAAGGAATACACATGAGCGATAAGATATCGGGAAATGACGGGATGAAGGCGCTTCTGGCTGAGTTTCAACGCAGCGCTGAGGATGCATTTCAAACGATGGTGTTCACCGCGATTACGTGTGGTGTGCCGCAGCCGAAGCAACCAGGATTTCCTGTTGGTGCAATTTCAGGAACGATTGGCATCACAGGCACCAAGTTCTGCGGACGATTGTCTCTCGTCTTCTCAACACCAATTGCCGAGAAATTCTTCCGGTCAATGATGATGATGGATGATACCAGCCCTGTTAACGAGTCGGAGATGAAGGATGCTGTTGGAGAGCTGGCAAATATGGTCGCCGGAGGCGCAAAGGCGAGACTTCAGCAGAACGGCATGGACTTTGTCATAAGCCTCCCCACTGTTGTTACAGGGAAGGATCACAGTCTGGAAAGTCCCGCCGGATGCACGACAATGGTTGTCCCGATTACTCTCTTCGATGGCAAATTTGATATGGAATTTGCCATGTCGTAAGATCTTGTCTCTCTCGAGCGGGGCGATGATCCTAGGACTCCATTTCAGGAGTTTTGTCGATATCAGATGATAGGATAAGAGTATACATGCGTATTCTGGTTGCTGACGACGATCTCACCACGCTGACAATGTTGACTGCCGTTCTCGAAAAATGGGGCTACGAACTGGTGGTCGCAAAGAACGGTTCTGAAGCGTGGGAAGAACTGCAGAAAATAGATGCGCCCAGACTGGTGCTTCTTGACTGGATCATGCCGGGGATGGATGGCGTTGAAGTGGTTAGACGAGTCCGTGCGCAGGATATTCCTCTGCAGCCCTACATCATAATGTTGACCTCAAGAACCGACGACGATGACATTGTCAAGGGACTTGAGGCCGGCGCCAATGATTATCTGCCAAAACCCTACGGCCAGGGCAAATTGCGGGCACGGATGGAAGTAGGTACGCGAATGATTGGTCTACAGTCAGCGCTGGTTGAGAAAGTGCGTGAGCTGCAAACGGCGATGAATGAGGTTCGGACTTTGCGAGGCTTCATTCCAATCTGCGCATACTGCAGGAAGATTCGAGACGACAAAGGGTTTTGGCAACAGGTGGAATCGTATGTGCACACGCATACGCTAGCCAGATTCACACATGGGTGTTGTCCCGAATGCGCCGCGAAACTTTCACAAGAAAGTGAAGAAAACGGGGAAGGGGCAACGGCGCAGGCAAACAAGACGCCATCCCAGCTTCGTGTGCTTATTGTCGGGGAGGACAAGCATCTGTCGGATGATATCCCAAAAGGTTTTGAATCTCATGGATACAAGGTGGACACAACCGTGGAAGCGGGCGCGGCGAGCGAGGCTTTCTCAATGTACGCATATGATATTGCGCTGCTCGACGAGAGCCTGCCTGGCGGTGACGGTGGCGCACTGCTGGCCGTGTTCAGCGCGCAGCGGCCGGACTGCATCTGCGTCATGATCACTGCGGGCTCCGGGTCTGTTGTGGACTGGAAGAAACAGGGCGCGGCAGCCTGCCTCCCTAGACCTTTGAATGTGGAATGTCTTATTGAAACATGTGCCAGGATTCGCGCTGAACGCTCCCTCGCTCTCTCAGAAGAACTGCACGAAGCGGGCAAGCGTGAATTGGAGAGGAGCGAGGCGAGATTCAAAACACTATATGAAGACGCGCCAGTTCTCATCAACGGTTTCGATCGGAATCGCCGCTGCATATTATGGAACAAGGAGTGCGAGAAAGTCTTCGGATGGACAATTGACGAACTCAATTCGCATGAAGAACCTCTGGCATTGATCTATCGCGATCCTGCTGCGCTCAAAAAAGCTACCGAATCCGTTGCCACGAATCAGGACCGGACACTGAAGGAATGGCATCCATCGACACGGGACGGAAGAGAATTGACTGTAATGCTGGCTGCCTTCCGGTTGCCGGGCAGTGTCGCAGTGAATATCGGATGCGATATCACCGGGTATTGCGAACGGAAGAATGAAGCGGAGAAATAAAGAGGCGCCCGGCCGAAGCCGGACGCCTCAGAGTACTCTTATCCAACCTCAACTTGATTAGCCGAGCAACTGCATTACGCTGGCTGGAAGTTGATTTGCTTGAGCGAGCATTGCGGTACCGATCTGGGTCAGAATCGAGTACTTGGCGTATT
>CAZASC010000111.1:0-11307 GCA_964487695.1 uncultured Victivallales bacterium | reverse complement strand
TGAACATTCGGGGCGGCTCCTTTTTTTGTGGTTCTTTGGAGTGCGCGGGCTTGACCGCTCTCACACGGCCCGGCTTGACGGGCCGCAACAAGACAAGAGCGGCGTCAAGCCGCCGCACTCCAAAATGCACCTCTTTTCCATTCCACCCGCACCGTCTTCCTTCTATATTCCAGCCATGAAGAAGTTCTTCAAACTCACCACGATTGTTCTCATCGGCCTCATCGGATCGTGGTTCATTTTGATGGCGTTGCGCAAACCATGGATCGAGCCGATTCCCGGCGTCCGCCTCGAACCAACCCGCCCGATTCTTCTCGAAAAAGATGTCAAACCCGACAGCGCATTCGATCTGTTGAGACAGGCTGGCGCGGTATGCAAAGTGGGCTCAGATCAAATGCACAACGCATTGGACGAATGGAAGCATATGCCGTGGTCTCTCGATGGCGCTACCAACACGCTCGCGATTCTGGATCAGGTACAGGAAAGCCTTGCGCTTGCACGTCGCGCAGCCGAAGCGCCTGATCCTCAGGTTCCGACGATCACAAACAATAATCAAGAGATGCCATATGTGAACAAGACACTGTCAATCGTTCGTTGCTTTAAGATTTCCGCTAAGGCAAAGGCTGTCCAAGGCGACTATCCCAAAGCATTCGCAGAGCTCCGGAGCGCAATTGGGTTCTCATCGATTCTCACGCGCGGTGGCCTCTTGATTGAGCACGTTGTGAGTATTGCTTGTCACGGGATGTCATGCAAAACGATGCGACAGATTACATTGAATTATCCTGTGGAAGAGAATCTGCTACGGGAAGCAATCATGTTTCTTGAGAAGACCGAGAATGGATCAGAGCCATGGGCGGAATGCATGCGTCATGAAGGCATAGCAGCGCGTTCATATGCTGATGAATATTTCAGGAATCCTTCTTCTTTGATCGCCTTCATAGGGTACACCACTCTCTCGCGTTGCATCGAACATCGGATAATTACTTTTCTTTTGGGCAGCACTCCGACAATTATGAAGAAGGATATGGACGCTTGTCGCACACACCTTGTCAGTATGGCCGAAAAGCCATTCGATCAAACCTCTTATGATCGTTTTTACACACGGTTGAGGATGCCCTCATATGATTCGCTTCCACGCTTCCTTCTGACTTCCAGAGATCCGATCGGACGTATCATTGTCAACCTCATGTTGCCTGCTGCGGATCTTGCACATTCAAGACATATTGCCATGATCGCCGACTTGCGCGCCACGCGGATTGTGATGGCAATTGTTCTGTTCAAGCGCGACGAAGGAAGACTGCCGCAAAAGCTCGCTGAACTGACGCCAAAATATCTCGACAAAGTCCCGGACGATCCGTTCGACGGCAAGCAGATGAAGTACCGGTTGGACACAGACGGAAGCTGGGTCGTGTACAGTGTCGGCGCAGACGGAAAAGATGACGGCGGCGTTGAAGATTCCAAGCTTGGCCGGGGAAAACCGGATTTGATCTTCGGTCCGACCGAAAGTCCGTGAGCCCCAAATCCTCGCCTAAGACGATTCGTCTCAACACGGACTTGCAAGGATCCTGCATGAACAGCGGCTGCAAAGGATTGCAGCCCTCCATTGCGTGATCTACAGAGTCTCGATGTCTCAATTGGAGGGCGCGAATCCTTTCGCGCCGTATCCATATGGTTGTTCCTGATGCGAACGTTTTCGGTGACCTACCGCAGTAATGGCCTGTCGTTCCAACCGTCCGGCAACTGACGCATCATGATCTTTCCTTCATGGCGTCTTGACGGCGACCGCCGACTATGGCAGATAATGAGATGTCAGTACGCATGAAAGAATAATGTGAGCGCCGGCAGAGACATTTCCAAACTGAAACTCCTGATTGTTGACGATGAACAGGAGTGCGGGGACTTTTTTGCGTCTGTGCTGGAGAATGAAGGCGCCACCGCGGTCCGGGCGCGCAGCGCCGAGGACGCGATCGATGCGCTCAGAAGACAGGATTTCGATCTTGTCCTGACGGACAAGAATCTCCCCGGCATGGACGGTGTCGCCCTGATCAAATTTATCAAGGAAAATTACGGAAGTATTCCCATTATTCTCATCACAGGACAGGGCAGCGTCGGATCGGTGGTGGATGCTTTCAAATTCGGCGCTCAGGAATACCTTCTAAAGCCCATTGACGATCCGGATACGCTCGTGAGGACGGTACGCGGCGTCATGGAGCAGCGCAGACTCGAGAACGAGAATGCGATCCTGCAACAGAAATTGATCCAGGCGGAGCGAATGGAGTCGTTGGGCATGCTCTCGGCCGGTGTTGCACACGAGATCAACAACCCGACAAGTTTTATCCTCGGCAACCTTGAACTTCTCAAAGACGATGTAAAAGGATTCATCCAGCTTGCATCAGAGCTCAGCGGAATTGCGGGCGATTTGACGTCAGGAGACCAGAAGAAGGCCGACGACGCTCAGAAACGGCTTGTGGCAATGACACAAAGCGCGAGCCTGCGGAGGATTCAAAAGGACTCGGCGCAGATGATCGAGGACGCGATAGACGGGGCGCAGCGTATCAAGCGGATTGTCGCCAGTCTGCGCGGGTTCACCAGGATGGATACGGAGACAATGGAGCCTGTGGATTTGAACGAGGAAACCGAAAAAGCGCTGACACTGGTCTGGAACGATCTCAAGTACAAATGCAAGGTGACGAAAGAACTCCAGCAGGTGCCGAAGGTGCTGGGTAATCCAAGCAAGATTGTGCAGGTGCTGGTGAACATCCTGATCAATGCGGGCCACGCAGTGGACAGCAAGGACGGGCAAATCGTCATAAAGAGCAGTTACGAGAAGTCTTGCGTGAAGCTTGAGATTACGGACAATGGGAAAGGCATTCCCCAGGAAAATATCGAACACATTTTCGATCCGTTCTTCACAACCAAAGGGGTTGGCGAAGGCACAGGGCTGGGGCTTTATATCGCGTACGGTATAATGAAGCAACACAGTGGATTGATAGAAGTGAAAAGCAAACTAATGCAAGGGACCACGTTCGTTCTGACATTTCCTGAGGGAGCAAGCAATGCCTGACAAACATTCGATCCTTTGCGTGGACGACGAACAGAACATCCTCAAGCTGCTGCGCAGGCTTCTTGAAGGATACGACTATGAAGTCATGACGGCTTCAAGCGGCGCAGAAGCGCTGGCGATGCTGGAAAAGCGGCATGCAGATGTGATAGTCAGCGACCAGAGAATGCCCGGTATGAGCGGTTCGGATCTTTTCCGTGTCACGAGGGAAAAATACCCGCAGGCCGTGCGCGTAATGATGTCCGGCTACAGCGATTTCGACAGCCTGGTGAGCGCCGTAAATGAAGGGGAGATATTCCGGTTCATTTCCAAGCCGTGGGACCAGACGCAATTCATCGAGTTGATACGCCTGGCGCTGGCACAAAAGGATGTCGCGGCCAGCGTCGAGGATGTCATCAAGAATGTTTGCAAAGTGGCGAAGCTCGTCAACAAGGTAACAGTGGAAGTTCCCTCCGACTCCCAGAGTCTTATCGTGCGGATAGGCGAGAATGAAGAAGTATTCAATAAGGACACCGTATTGCATTTCTTGAAAACGCTCTTCGAATCCCTTGGCTTGGACGAGAAGGCTGCGTCTTTCGCCGGCGCAGTTTCAAAGGAAAAAGGTGTCGTCGCGATCACTGTTGACATTGGCAAAGGCGTACTGCTCAAAGTGCAATTGCCGCACATGAAATAGTGCCAGCGTTAAGGTAATTCGCAGCTCATTATGGGCATACTCCCTATCCATTCTCCGCTTTACCCGTATTATGATTGCACCATGTTATTTTGGATATTGTCATGGATTGGAAGATCTATTCCGAAAATGAGTAGATTGCATGAAGATTAAAGCGTACAATATATAGATGATTGGATTGGGTTTACTGTCGTGAATATTCTGCTGATTTATCCTGAGTTTCCTGATACGTTCTGGAGCTTCAAGCATGCCCTTAAGTTTGTCCGCAAAAGGGCCGCCCTGCCGCCGCTCGGCCTCCTCACAGTGGCCGCCCTGCTGCCTCCAGAGTGGGAAAAACGCGTCGTCGATCTCAATGTGCGCACTCTAACCAAGAAACTTCTGGATTGGGCCGACTATGCGTTTGTCGGCGGCATGATCGTGCAGCGAGACTCGATACGCGATGCGATCGCAAAATGCAAAGATGCTGGACTCAAGGTCGTCGCAGGCGGCCCGATTTTTACCAGTGAACATGAGACTTTCGGGCAGGTTGATCACTTCGTACTGGGCGAAGCCGAAGTGACGCTGCCCCAGTTTCTGAATGATCTCCAGAACGGCCGGGCCAAACGCGTCTACGCCGGCTCCGAGTTTCCCGATATGAGCCAGACTCCGATTCCAATGTGGAAACTGGCAGACATGAAACGGTACGCCGGCATGTGCATCCAATATTCGCGCGGCTGTCCATTCAGCTGCGATTTCTGCAATGTCACGGCTCTGTTCGGCCACAAGGTTCGAACGAAATCAACGCAACAGGTAATCGCCGAACTCAATAGCCTGTATCAAGCAGGGTGGCGCGGCGATGTATTCTTTGTGGACGACAATTTCATCGGGAACAAGAACACGATCAAGACACAGCTTCTTCCTGCCCTGATCGAATGGCGCAAGACGCGGGCGGGTGTCTCGTTCTATACCGAAGCTTCCATCAATCTGGCCGACGACGAGGAATTGATGGCAATGATGGTCAAGGCCGGGTTCAACCGCGTTTTTATTGGAATCGAAACACCTGACGATGCCGGTCTCGCCGAATGCAATAAGAAGCAAAATGAGAATCGCAATCTGGTCCAGGACGTGAAGCGCATTCAGCGGATGGGCTTGCAGGTGCAAGGCGGCTTCATTGTCGGGTTCGACAGCGATAAGCCCTCTATTTTCCAGCGGCAGATAGATTTCATCCAGCAAAGCGGCATTGCCACCGCGATGGTAGGTATGCTCCAGGCGCCGCCCGGCACAAAACTATATGCGCGGCTCAAGGGAGAAGGCCGACTCATTGGCCAATCCACGGGCGACAACGTTGATGGCACCACGAATATCATTCCACGCATGAGCCTGGACGCTCTGCACGATGGATACAGAAAGATCCTCAAACACATCTATGAGCCCAAGAACTATTACGCACGCGTAAAAACGTTACTGCGGGAATACAAGAACCCGAAGACAAGGACCAGACCGCGTTTTCAGGACATCATGGCGTTCGTGCGCTCAATCTATGTTCTGGGCGTGATCGGGAGAGAACGGTTCAGTTACTGGAAGCTCTTGTTCTGGACCGGATTCTGCCGCCCCAGATTGTTCCAGCTCGCTGTTACACTCGCGATTTACGGCTACCATTTCCGCAAGACTTGTGAGAAACACGTGTTCCCGCGATCCACGCACCATTCCGCGTGAGGTGCACAAATACGCGACCAAAGCGGAAACTCTCGCAAAGAGACGCAAAGCACGCAAAGTTGATAAACCTCGCCGTTTGCATCATTGTTCTGACTTCTGGATCAGTCACTCGTCCATCATGAATTCCGTTGGCTTCACTCCGGCTTCTTTCCGGGCTGTGCGGTAGAGTGTTCGCAGCGTTTCTTTGACTTCCATTGGATCGCCAATTTCCGCAATCGCCAGTTTGGGCGCCGTTTCATCAGACGAAAACACTGTGACGGTCCCGTATCCAAGCAGCCGTTGCAGTATTCCCTGATCAACTTTGACGTCCTTCACACGAAAGAGCTCGATCTCCTCGGTGTTTCTGGCGATCAGACCCCTCGTCGCAAACAGACGCTGGTTCGTGATTCTGTATTTTCGAGATGCGAATCTGATCCACACATGGAGCAGGACCATTACGGCAACCGCAACGAAGGAAATAAAAGCGGGATGAACTAACTGGGCCAGAGCTACACCAGCCACTAAAAGCCCTGCTGCGATGATAATCTCTCCTAGAAAGGCCCTGAACACAGGTCGGAATTCGAGAACGGTCTCTTCCTTGTCCGGATCCGCGGAAACGGGCGAGCCAGGTTGAGAGGTCTTCAGGATTTTAGCCTCCTGGATTCCAGCTTCCCTGGATTGGACAGGAATTTTGATTTCGCGTTTGCAGGCGGGGCATAAAACCATGCCGCCAGACAAGGACTCATCGCGCTCGAACTGCTGCGAACAATATGGGCATTCAAGGAGAATATTCATCGAATCGTCACTTTCATGCTATCTTCATAGCATATCCTGCACGCATAGCGCAAAGAACAAAGGCGGTGATTTTAAGAAAACATGAAAGCATTTCCCCTTATTTGGAGCTTGCTAAAGGCCGAAACAATACGGCATTCTTCCGGCAGGCAACACAGTTTTCGACGAACGTGGGAGATCCTTGTATGACGCAACAGACAACTCCTCAGCATCAGCAATTGATGGCTTCGCTGCTTGGAAGCGGTTGCCACGCCATAATTGCGACCGACGGCAAAGGGCTCATCACAACGATGAACCGGCTGGCGGAGAAGCTCACTGGAGTCAAGAAAACAGCGTCGGCTGGCAAGCCGCTTGGCGATATTTTTCATCTGATGGATCACAGCACACATGCTCCAGTCAAATTCACGACAGCCGTATCGTTCCAGAAGAATTGCAAAGAAGTTTGTTTCAATCACGCGATTTTCGTGTCCGCGACAGGAGAGGAAACTCTCGTGAACGCCATTTTCACACCGCTGAAGGACTCGAAAGGCAATATCGAAGGCGTTGTCCTGATCTTCCGCGACATCAGCGAAACTGTCGCCGGAGAAGACTCGATCATGAACACGCAGAGAATGACGGCAATAGGGAATATAGCTAATAGCGTAGCCCATAACCTGAATAATTGGCTCTCAATCATATCGGGCCACGCGTCTTCAATATCCGATAATCTACTTCCAAATACCAGGGCACACGAAGAGGCGCAAAAAATCATCAATGCCACAAAGCATGCCGGCGGGCTTGCAAAACGCCTTCTGAGCATAGCGAGGGCAAGCAAAATGACCGGCGCAGTCAAAACCGAGCAAATTGATCTTGCCGATACGGTCAAACATGCAATCGCCATGGCAGAGGGATCGCTTGTCGGTCAGAAGATCGGATTCAAAGTTGCAACATTAGCGAAAACACCTTACGTCGAGGCCAACACAGATCAGCTCCTCGATTGCCTCATGAATCTCTTTCTCAACGCAGCCGACGCCATGCCGAATGGCGGAGTCATATCCATTGATGCCAGTAATACGACAGTGCGGAACAAGAGCTTTGTTGTTCTCCGCGTTCGCGATACCGGGACAGGCATGTCCAAAGATGTACTAGCCCACATTTTCGAGCCTTTCTATGCGCTCAAGGATTCCGGTTCAACAATGAGGCTCGGTTTGACCATCGTAAAAAGCGCAATTGAGCAGTGGGGAGGATTCGCAAAAGTTGAAAGCAAGCCGGGCCACGGCACGAGTTTCCGGCTCTTCATACCGAAAGGCGCCACCAAATCCAAAGAGGTAAAGAAACCAATCTCAACGGGCGGCGAGACGATCCTCGTTGTCGACGACGATGCCGGCACACTGACGGAAATTGAAAACATCCTGAAAGATGCAGGATACAAAGTGCTCAAGGCAACTAATGGCGACGACTGCATTTCCCTTTTCCACGCACGACGCAAAGCGATAGATTTGACAATCATAGACGTTGTAATGCCTGGCAAGGACGGCAAAAGCGTGCTCCAGAAAATACTTAAATCCGACCCGACGGCTTCGATCGTCATGACGTCCGGTTTCTCACGGGACTATGTGAGAACCTACCTTGAGCGCGGCATCTGGGGTTTTATCCAGAAACCGATTGAGCGGCACCAATTACTGGCCATTCTCCGCCGCATTCTTGACGAGAAGACGGCAGGTATGAAAATGGCAGCGGCGGATGTAGCTGCCTCATGAGAAACCATTCCTTCTGCCCCGGCATCGTAACTCTGCTCTCCTCCCAAAACAAACTGCTCCGGCGCAGAAAGATCGGACTGGTCAGCCATCCGGCCGCCGTGGACGTAACAGGCACATCGTCTGTTGACCTCATCATGGGCTCATCCGGTCTCAAATTGGAGGCTGTCTTCGGACCCGAACATGGTTTCTTCGGGACAGCAGCAGCGGGTGAGACTGTTGGCCGGACGAAACATCCTTTCCGTGACATACCTGTGTATTCGCTTTACGGAAATCACAGGAAACCGGACGCCAGCATGTTGAGCAACCTCGACGTAATAGTGTTCGATCTCCAGGACATCGGTGCAAGGCCGTACACTTACGTTTCCACGTTGCGCCTTGTTCTTGAAGCTGCCGCAGAACATGGGAAACCCGTCATTGTGGCCGATCGCCCTATTCCTCTGCCACGTGTCGTCGATGGCCCCGTTTTGAATCCGCGTTTCGAAAGTTTTGTCGCGTCAGTCGACGTGCCCATGTCGTATGGAATGACACCTGGCGAAACCGCGCTCTGGCTCAAGACATCGCTGAATCTGGACTTGGATCTGACAATATCGAAAATGAAAGCTTATAACCGGCAGCCGGCGCGGGGACCCGACTGGCCACCGTGGATTCCGCCGTCGCCCGGAATCGCTTCATGGGAATCCGCCTACTGCTACACGGCAACCGTCTGCTTTGAAGCACTGCCGGCAATTGACCACGGGCGCGGGACTGGCCTTCCTTTTCAGATATTCGGAGCGCCGTGGATGAAGAGTCTTGATGTTTGCGGAAGTCTTTCGGCACTGAAACTTCCCGGCGTCCGGTTTCATCCGCACAGCTATCTGGGGCGTTCGCAGGCAATGTCCGGTCTTGCTCTCAACGGCGTGCGAATCACGGTCACAGATCCTGACATTTTCCGTCCTGTGACCACCGGCATTTCAATTATCTCGTTTCTTCAGGATATTTACGGACTCAGGCGAATCTGGAAAGCGCCCGGGACCCGGCCTGAATTCTTTGACAAGCTTTTCGGCACGAACGCCGTCCGCGAAGCGCTGATGGATCGTGAACGACCAGAAGTCATCGCCGGAGGCTGGAAACGCGATTTGATCCAATTCGAGCAGTCTCGAAAAACCTGTCTGCTTTATGATTTGAAGTGAAAATCCCAGCCAAGGCCTTAATACTTGCCGCCGGGTTCGGAACGCGAATCCGCCCGTTGAGCTTCCAGACGCCCAAGCCGCTCCTACCTCTCTGGGGCAAACCCATTCTCGACCATACTCTGGAAACATTGGCACGCTGGGGCGTCAGGGATGTCCTTATCAATCTGCATCACTCAGCTTCCGCCATGTTCGACCACGTCCTGCGGAATAAACCGGCAGGCATGCGCATTGAATTTTCTTATGAGCCGGCGATTCTCGGCACCGGCGGCGCGTTGCGCAAGGCGGCCTGGTTCCTGGATGACGCGTGTTTCTGGATCGTGAACGGCGACATAGCGTTCGACATTGATTCCGTCCCGTTTATCACGACATTCGAAACCAGGAAGCCTCTCTCGGTATTGTGGATGACCGATGCGGCCGGTCCGCGAACGGTCGAAATGTCGGATGGCGTGGTCACAAGCTTCAACAGCTCCCACAGCGAAGACGCAGGCACATACACTTTCTGTGGCGTACACCTTGTATCGCCGCGCATTCTCGAATACTTTCCCAACGAAGACTTCTTCTCGATTATCGAAGTGTACGAACGCGCCATGAAAGATGGTTGTGTCGTGAGAGGCATATGCGCCCGCAAATCTTTCTGGAGCGATATTGGCACGCTTGCGAGATATGTTGAAACCCATGGCCGTGTCCAAGAGGCTTTCAAGAAGAGATTGCCGGGCCGTCATCTCTTCCAACCCGAACAACGTGAACGACTGGCCTCTTTTCGAAAATCAGGCGTTGTCATCAGGGGCTTTGCCTCCTTCGGGCAGAATATCCACGTCGCCGACAACACCGTCATTGAGAATTCTGTGATCTGGGATGATGCCGGGATAGCGCCCGGCTCTTTCGTGAAGGATTCCGTTGTGGCGGACGGCGTATGCGTGCACGGCAAAATAAACGAAACCGCGGCTGTTCGCTCCGATGTTTTCGGCGATACGCAACTGCAGGCGGCGGTGCGCTTACTCGGCTGGCGTCCCGCAAGAACAGCCGCACTCCCGCTCGCCGCGCGCGGCTCCGCCCGCACGTTCACGAGGATTCAATATAAAGGCCGGACCGCCATGGTCATTCAGTACAGTCTGGAGCGACCGGAAAATGCGCTCTACTCGCAAAATGCCGCTTTACTGAAACGCATCGGAGTAAGAGTCCCGAAAATCATTCTCGACTTACCGGACCGTCGTCTGCTTGTGATGGAGGATGTTGGCGATTGTGCCCTTCTCGATCTTGTCAGGAGCGAACCGCCGGAGAAAACAGCAAAACTATACCGCGCAATTCTGGAGTCTGTCGCCGTCATACACAAACACGGCAGGCAGAAAGCGCAGAGGAGCCACATCGTTTTGTCGGAGCCGTTTTCAGAAACACTCTATCGCTGGGAGCGCAAGTTATTCGCCGGGCATTTCCTCGATAACCGCCTTCATCTTCCGTCGAAAATGATAGCAAAAGTGATGCGGGACATGGAATTGGTTGCGCGCCGGCTGATGAACGAGCCTCTTGTTTTGCTCCATCGTGATTTGCAGTCAACCAACGTATTGTTCCATCACGGACTTCCCGTGTTTATCGATTTCCAGGGCATGCGCTACGGTCCCGCCATGTATGACGTCGCATCGCTGCTGTGCGATCCTTATGTCTCGTTGTCCTCCGCGATGCAGAATGAACTCCTCTCTTTCTATGCTGAGCGGATGAGGCTGAAAATTGACGCCGCAGCCGAATCCTTCCGATGGGCAGCAGTCGAACGACTTGTTCAAGCCATCGGCGCTTACGGCAGACTGGGCTCATTGCCAGAGACGGCGCATTTTAACCGGCACATCTTGCCGGGGCTTCGGATGCTGAATCGCGTTCTTGCGGGGCTGGATAATCTCTCGCAATTGAAGCGGGTCGTGTGCTATGCTCTCGAAAAACGAAAGGGCTACGAGATATGAAACTAAAGCTGTTTGTTGCGCTAATAATTGCGGCGTTCGTTGCGGGTTGCGGGGATTCAAAAGACGAGGCGGCTGGCGGCACCAACGGCTACAGCAGCCCAATCAAGGGAACAGCAGCCGGGCGGGTCGTTGAAGACATGACAGGTTACACGGACGTGAAAGCCGAAAAACGAGCAGCTGCGACAATCAAGGCGGTCAGCACCCAGGAGCGCAAGGACTACAACGACGCAGCCGACATGAACAAGCCGCAGTA
>CAZASC010000110.1:2747-11326 GCA_964487695.1 uncultured Victivallales bacterium | reverse complement strand
CCAGCACGTTGCCAGGCAACACTACCCATCTGGCGCTCTCCTCTGTCTCGAACACCAACGGCGTATCGCTCCCGCCGCAGACGAATGTTGCCCCGGTTACGATTGATGGACCGGCGTACACACTGACCAAATCGAGGATTGTACCGTTGGGACGCGCTGCGGACATCGGTGAATCCGTGGATTTCATGTTATCGGTGACCAATACCGGCAACGTTGCGCTCGATACCGTCCATATGGACGATATCTACGAAACGAACTATCTTTCCTTCGTTTCCGCGTCCGGGGTTTGGACGAATGTGCCGGGCTTGCTGACGTGGACAAACGCCGGGCCGCTCGGTGTTGGAGGGAGCGTTACGGCTACTGTCCACTTTACAGCCGTGGCCATCACGCCATTGACCAATCATACTAATATTGTGGTATCCAAGGTGTCGACAACCAACGGCCAGCCGGTTCCAATATACACAAATTCGGCACCCTACTCAATTCACCATCCAGCTTACATTATGGATAAGAAGCTCATAGATCCGACCAACCGGCCTCCGATCATAGGAGAGACACTTACCTTTTCGATCCAGGTGACGAACACTGGCGATGTGGATCTTGTGACAGTGCCGCTGACCGATACATATGCGACCAACTACATGTCATTCACCACAGGCGCCCCCATGCCTGACGGCTCGGCGCCAGGAACCCTGACGTGGACAAATATCGGAACCATAATTTCCGGCGGCAGTGCTACTGTGACGGCAAGATTTACGGCCGTTGCTGGAACTCTGGCACTCGGAACCAACACGGTTTTGACTGCGCCTCTGACTCCGCCTGGTTTCCCTTCAGTGGGACCGCAGTCTACAAACAGCCCTTATCGCGTAGATGTGCCGGCGAAACTGGGTGACAGAATCTGGGAGGACGTCAACGGAAATGGCGTTCAGGATGCTGGTGAGCCAGGGGTCGCCGGCGCAGCTGTCACACTATACGACGCAGCAACGAACGTGTTGGCCACGACAAATACTGACGTTAACGGTCTCTATGCGTTTACTAATCTTGTTCCAGGCGTGTACATCCTGGGATTCGGAGTGCCGGCCGGATGGGCGCGAACAGCTGCGAATCAGGGAGGCAACAGCGCACTGGACAGCGACGCTAATCCGGCCACCGGCCTCACGATTCCTGTTACTCTGCTTTCTGGACAGAATGATGTCTCCTGGGATGAGGGTATCTACAGGCCGGCGAGCGTTGGCGACCTGGTGTGGCTGGACTTGAACCTGAATGGACTACAGGATGGTGGAGCAGAAGTTGGCGTGTCGAATGTGGTGGTGTTACTGCATCGTGGCGGTACCGGAGCTATACTACAGACAAACGTGACAGATGGCTCAGGCATTTACGCTTTCACAAACCTGCCGCCCGGCAACTACTACGTTGAGTTTTTGTCACCAACGGGATTCGTATTCACTGCGCGTAACAAAGGTGGCAACAGTGCGACAGACAGCGATCCCGTGCAGACCAATGGACTTACGGCGACCTTCCCGTTGGTGTCCGGACAAAATGATACGAGCTGGGATGCCGGAATCTTCGCGCCAGCAGCCGGAATCGATCTGGTCAAGACTGCTGGTTCCACCCCGGATGGCGGGGTGGCTTACTTTACCCCCGGAAGCGGCATGGTGTACAACTATCGAATCGTGAACACGGGCAACACATACCTTGTAAACATGACGGTGACCGATAACGTACTTGGAGTCATAGGCACGATAGCAGGCCCGATCGCACCCGGCGCGACGAACATCCTTACGGCGTCGCAAGCGAATATGTCGGCCAGCGTGACAAACGTTGCGATCGTTACAGGCACACCATCCGATGCTGGTGGCGTACCACTGCCGGGAGTGACAAATGTAACGGATTCCGATGACGCGGTTGCCCTTCTCACCTACTTCGTTTTGCGAAAAGAAGGCGCTCCCGATCCAGTACTTCCCGGCGGGCTGCTTACTTATTCCGTCCGTGTCGGCAATCCATCGCCCACCCCGGTACTGAATCTTGTGCTGACGGAGAACTACGATTCTCGGTTTACTTATTCTTCCGCAATACCAGCTCCAAGTTTCAACAACAACGTATGGAATCTGGGAACTCTGGATCCTGGCGAAACAAAAGTGGTATTGATAGAAGGCACTCTTCCGCCGGTTCTGCCGATGGATGAGTTGCTAACGAACATTGTCACGGCGACTTCATCCAATGGAGGCACCAACATGACAGCGGAAAAGACGCTGGTGGATCCGGCAGTGCTGGTCGTGACAAAGTGGGACGATGTGGATCCTGTTTTGCCTGGATCGAATCTGACTTACACCATTCGTGTCGTTAACAACGGCCCTGACAACGCGCTAAACGTGATTGTGACAGACACATACGACACGATGTTCAATTTTGTCTCGGCGAATCCGGCGCCAGACGCAGGCACATCGAATAGGTGGCATGTTGGCAACATGGGTGTGCATGACTACATCGATATTATAGTGATGGGAACCGTGGCGACACAGGCGTCGGACGGGTACATTCTGTTCGACACGGCTGTCGCCACCTCGGACAACACCCCGCCTGGTTCGGACAGTGAAACCACGAAAGTAGGCAGCGGACCGACGCTCAAGGCGGAAAAGACAGCTAGCCCTGATCGCGTGCTGGCTGGTCAAGGCCTGATATATACGGTCAAAGTCGAGAACGTCTCCGCGCTTGTAGTGTCCAATGTGACGGTGACCGAGACTTACGACGCCAAGTTCATTTACAATTCCTCAGTACCGGCGCCGACACCTGGAACCAGCAATGTCTGGCATCTGGGCGACATGCCAGCCGGATTTGTGACGAACGTGGTGATATCGGGAAGCGTTACGACAAACATTCTGGATGCAGACTGGCTGTATAATTCAGCTGAAGTGGATAGCGACACCGGAAGCCACAAAGTGCAGGCGATTACGGACGTGTATCAGCCAGCTGGCGTCGGCGACACTGAGTGGGAAGATTTTGATCTCAACTACGTCTACAATGGTGAAGTGTCGACCAACGTCATCAAGCTGCCTGTGCTGCTTTACACGTCAACAGGAACGCTGGTGGCGCAGACAAACACCGATGTAGCTGGACACTACCAGTTCACAAATCTCTTCCCGGGCAGTTACTACTTGCAGTTCACTGCTCCGACAGGGTTTGTCTTCGTTCCTCCTCACGTGGGAACGAATACCACTATCGACAGCGATGTGATCTCTACGAACGGACAGACCGGGATATTCTCACTGGCAGGCGGCGAGACCAACAGGACGCTGGATGCCGGGGTTGTTGAACCAGGCAAGATCGGCAACTTCGTTTGGATAGATCTTAACGAGAACGGGACAAACGACGAGAACATGATTACATACGGTATCAATGGCGTCTCGATCTCGCTCTACCGCGTGGTGGGTACCGCCACGAATTTTGTTGTCAGCACGGTGACATCGAACGCTCCGGGACACGGCAACGGATATTACATATTCAACAAACTCTCTGTCGGTACCTATGTCGTGAAGATTGGGGCAGGCGTGCCATCTACTCTCACGACGAAAACGACTCCGTCGCAGTATATGGTCATTGTCGCCTACAACACAATCTACCTTGGCGCCAATTTCGGATACATGTTCCCGCCAACTGCCATCACTCTGAAGTCTTTTACGGCGAGTAACGCGGATGGTGGCGTTTTGTTGAACTGGGAGACGGCAGTGGAGCTTGAGAATCTCGGTTTCAACATCCTTAGATCGAATAGCGCAACTGGCACGATGGTGCGCCTCAACAGCGAGTTGATTCCAGGTATTGGATCCGGAACAGAAAGTGCATATGAATGGCTCGATACCAGCGCCAAACCCGAGAAGACGTATTTCTACTGGCTGGAAGACGTGTCCTGGAATTTCAACGTGAAAGAACACGGTCCTGCCATACGCTGGGGCACAGCTGACGCGACAAACAGATTCGTTCCGGTTGCTGCATTTGCTACTTCCGGAACCGGCGGTCTCTACCGTATAAGTTATAAAACGCTGCAAACGGCGGGAGTCTCCGTGGAGTCCATCGATCCATCGACGATTTCCCTGCGGGCCGCGGGGAGCGAGATACCAATCTTTGTCGTGTCAGATGGAGCTGTTCTTCAGCCGGGCGATTACATGCTTTTCTACGCGCCGCAGGCGCCAGCACAGCTTACGCTCGATATTGTCCTGAGGCCTGACGCAGCGAGGATGACGCCGATTTGGGCAGCACCGAATCGGCTTCCTGGCGATGTTCTGGTCGGTGTGGCGGGACCGTCGCAAGAGGTCTGTTTCGACACTGCGACAAACTACGCGCGTTACATGATGATTAATTTTGCAGGGATACCGGTTTGGATGCTGGATGTCACCGAACCCACGAACTCAATGCTGATGTACGGCTATTCGTATGTATCGGGAACAAATGGTTTGACTGCCGTCTATATGAGCTACGAGCCGGTTAATCCGCCGGCTCACTGCCTGGCAGTGCAGGATGGCGGAGTGATCGAAGTGAAAAGCGTAACGGCGGAATAGAACGAGAGTACTTATGAATAACGGAAGAGAAACAATCTTTCGGGTTTTCCATTTGCTGCCTTTGTCGTTTGTCCTGATGATCGGCGTAACTTCGACTGGTCTGGCCGGGACCGACGATATGGAACGTACTGTGGGAATCCCCGGCACAAGCCAATGGCAAGGATTGACAATGTCCGCAGCCACTGGGTCAGCCTTTCGTGTCGGAATTCCCGGGTTTGTCATACGATCTTCCGAGGCTGGTCTGATTATCTCCGTGCCTGGCCAGGCCTCTCACGGAAATCCAGGCGAACCGGCTCTGCCTGCAATAGCAACCGTCTGCGCAGCAGGTGGCGCTTTGAGTTTTTCAGTGGAGATGCTGCCTCCGTCGTGGATAGAAATCACAAACATGCTCGTGGCTCCTGTGGCCTCGCGTGTGCTGGAGAATGTGACCACCAATGCGCCGACGTATCGGGAAGAACGACGTCCTTCACCTTCGCTTTATGAAGCCGATCGTTTCTGGCCGGATGTAACGACAACCATTCAGGAAGCCTGGATGGGAACGCAGAAACTGGTGAGGATTGAGTGCGTACCATTCCAATACAACCCTGTGCGGAAGGTTCTTCGCTACACTCCTGTGCTGGAAGGACGTATGGTGCCTGTGAAAGTCGAGGACACAAGATGAAAGCAATGTCGCCTGGAAAATGGAAAATGTGGATTGCCGCCGTTGTGGCGACCCTTATCTCTTCATCACCGGTATCGGCTTTCGAGGATCTTCTTCCTCCGATGAACGGTCAGGCTTCCGATTTTGCCGTACGCCGCGCAGGCGCCGATGTCAGCGCATCAATCCAGATCGGGGTGACCAATCAAGCTGTTTACTGCATAAGCCAGACGGGGCTTGTCGCGATCGGCGTTTCGCCATCGTCGCTCATTGGATCCCAACTGCGCCTGTATTCGAGAAGCCAGGAGGTGGCGATTGCAGTGAGCAGCAGTGGCGCCTGGACCAACGGCGACTACCTGCTGTTTTATGGAAAGGGTTTTGACGGAGCCTGTTCGAAAACGAATATCTACTGGCTCGGGTTCGGCGGAACGGGGCTCAGAATGGCGGGACGGGCGGTGCCGTTGCGTGGCGGGGCTCCCACAGTGCTCTCGACGCCACGTACTGTTCAATACAACCGTCGGTACTGGTTCTGGGAAACGTATCGGCCAGCCGATGACTGGTTCGATCACTGGTTTGCCGATTCACTGGCAAACGGAACAAACACCAACACCACACTTCCAACCGACAATTGTAATACATCACAGCCGGCTTCTTTCGTGGGCCTGTTTTTCGGATACTCATCAACCACGGGCATCGTTCCCGACCACAATACCAGGGTCAAGATTGGAGGGAACACCGTCGGCAATTTCACTTACGACAGTCAGGATGCCTGTACCGGAGCCTGCTCTTTTTCCGGAAGCTTCATCGGAACATCAACGGTGGTTTCCTTGACCCAGATTCTCCAGCCAGGCTGCCTTGTTGATCAGGCCTGGCTGCAAAGCTTGAGCGTTACATATTGGCGCTATCTGAAGGCCCAGGGAAACGCCCTTCTATTCCAGGGATTGAGCGGGACGAATAACTACCTTGTGAATGGTTTCAGCGGAGCGACTAATTTCTGGCTGATGGATGTGACGGTTGATACTGCCCCGGTCCTGCTTACCGGTTTTGTGGCAACAAACGGAACAGGCGGGAGCGGGCTTTGGTTCGGTGACATACAAACCGGTGTTGTAAGCTACGCGATGTGCAACACCAGTGGGTGGAAGACCGTGTCGTGGATGCAGCGGGTGCAGTTTCGCGGGCTTGCGGATACGAATCGCCAGGCGGATTATATTGTGATCTGCCCTTACGGATTTCGCCAGCAGGCATACCGCCTGCTCCGTTATCGCTACAAGCAGGGACTCAGCGTGGCAGTGGCCCCATTGCCCGACATCTACAACGAATTCGGGTATGGTGTCGCGGATCCGGAGGCGATCAAGCAGTTCCTTGGTTATGCGTTCCATTACTGGAGCGCGCCGGCCCCTCGCTACGTTGTGCTGCTGGGTAACGGTTCGTATGATCCAGAGGGAGTCTATCGGGGAAGGAGCGTCAGCGACTCCTATAGTGCGCCGGACATCGTGCCTGTCCACATGGGACCAAGCATTTATAAATGGACAGCCCTGGATGGCTGGTACGTCCAGATCAACGGATCTGACAACGTGCCGGACCTGGCGCTGGGCCGCATTCCGGTAGTGAACGAGACTTTTCTTAGTAACGCGTTGGACAAGGTCATCGGGCTCGAGGCAGTTGCCACAAACGATTTTCGCAGAACCGAGGCGTTGCTCGTGGCAGACAAAATAGACAACGGTCTGGATTTTCAAGCCGCTTGCGAGACAGTGCGGACGAACTACCTGGGACCAGCAGGCATATCGACGACCACAGCGTATAACGATGACATGACAGTCGCGTTGACGCGACAGACTATCAACGCAACAGTAAACGGCGGGGTCATGTTTTCCTACTATTTCGGCCACGGCTCCATGGACCAATGGGGCGCATACGACATCTACAACACCAACGACGTGTACGCGTTGGTCAATACCTTCTATCCAGTAATGTCAATGCTGACCTGCGAAAACGGAGCCTTCCAGAGTCCGACCGACAAGAAGTGCATGGTGGAGGCTCTCCTTGAAAGAGCCGGTCATGGCGGAACCGCATGCATAGCATCGACGGCATTGACCGAGCAGCCCAGTTGCGAGGCTTTTGCGGCGGGATATTCGACAGCAATATTTTCCAACCGAACCCGGCGGCTTGGCGATGCCATTCTTGCTGGGTACGTGCAGCTTTATTCGATGAACCCAACGACTCAGGAATTGCTGTTCATCGAATTATTCGGCGATCCGGCCACTATAATCAATGCTCCCTGATGACAATTCCCATGAATCACAAAGTTGACGTAACAAGCGTGTTCGTCGAGGCAATACGGAAGGATAACATTCGGCTCTTTGATGACGAGATCTGTCCTGGCGTCGTGCTGGATCAAGCCCGAAGAAACCGTCTGGCAGGATTCATAGGGCAACGTCTGCAATTTGGGGATGTGGGCACAAAGTGGAATGATGCGCTTGCCTCGATGGCTCGAACCTACCAGGCTAATCTTCTCAACGCGCTGAAGGGAATACAGGTTGCCAAAACATTACTCGCGGCCATGGAGCTTGCGGGAATTCCCTGTCTGGGACTTCGCGGTCCGTTTGCCGGTGCTGGCCTCTATGGCGATCCTGCGCTGCGCGTTTTCTCGGATATCGACATTCTGGTGCCCGCCGAAAAACGAAAGGATGCGCTGGTTGCCGCAAATAAAGCTGGATTCAGGCTGGCGGAAACGCTTCACGCCGGCTTTTTTGAACGCCACCACTTGCACTGGCGTCTCGAGCACGAAAGTGGAATGCCGGTGGAATTACACTGGGCCGTTGAACACCCGCTGTCCCTTCGCAAGATCGCGCACGGGAGTTTGTTCAGAAGTGCGGTGCGCCGGTCTTCACCTGAATTTACGTGGCTCGAGCCGATGCCAGAACATCTTTTGATCCTGATGTGCCTGCACACGGTTAAGCACTGCCGTGGAGCACAGGAGTTCGCCGCTCAACTGGAATTCGAAAAGAGGGCATTGACTGTGGGATGCCTTCATTACTGGGTGGACATTGTAATGTTGCTGCGCAGATACGGATCGAAACTGAACTGGAGCATGATTGTTGACGAGGCCGGAAAGTGGAACGCGATGGACGCGATTCGCGCAGGCGTGGGAGGCGCCGCGCAGCTCGATCCAGGATTAGTGACAAAAGAAACCATCGAAGCTCTCGGGCTTCAGACGGTCGAAACCAGCTCGCCACCGGTTCCGGTCTCATCTGGAAAGTGCTGCGGTCTGCTGGATCGCCTGGCTGCGCCAGGTCGTTTCCGGGGAAGTTGCTTCGCGGATTCGGTGAGCACAATCTTCCCGCCGGTGTCGTATTTTGGCGATCGGCACGGGATTCGGCTGATCGCAA
>CAZASC010000110.1:0-2647 GCA_964487695.1 uncultured Victivallales bacterium | reverse complement strand
CCCATCCCGGATGCCGATGGCGATGGGATGGCTGATGCGTGGGAGATTCTGTGGTTCGGTAACACAAACCAATCGGCCGGTGAAGATTTCGATAACGATGGTCTCGACAACATTGATGAATACCTGCTCGGAACGGATCCGACGGATCCAGATTCCACGTTTCGCATCAGCAGTATGAGCTGCAATGGCGGCGTTGTGAGCCTGAGTTTCGATGCACAACCTTTTCGATGTTACGGACTGGATTCCTGCACAAATCTTTATTCTGGCACATGGCAACGCGTCGCCACAATAACCAATCTGCAGTCGGCCGGCCCCAGGCTCATGATTCAAACGAACCAATCTCCGTGTGTTTTTTACCGTGTTCGTTGTCTTTTCTGAAAGCTGCCATCCAATTCCATTTGGCGCATGTTCCCGTTTCATGTAGAGTCCTGCTATCATGAATTATCCACTTACGGCGGATTGGAATCCGTGGTTCGCCTGTGCCGCCTCCATGACAGCCCGTTGGTTTCTACCGGGACTGGCATGGGGTTGGAGTCTGGACACGCGCCCAACTGCAACCGGTTCCTGGCGTGAGTTGATCCTGGCTTTCTCGCGCAGCCTTGTGGCGGGGCTCGTGACTTCGCTCTTATTGGCATGGGGACTTGCAGAAACAGGTGTGTTCACTCCTGCCGCAGAATGGGGAATGCTTTGCTTAATCTCGCTATCAGGGATTCTTGTCGGTCTCCGCTTTGCACCAATATCGATCAATAGGCATTTTATCCGGAGCCTTGCCGGCCTCGCAATTGTATTCGCCGGATTGGTCATAATAATGTGTCTTCCAAGGCGGGGCGAATGGATGATTGGCGGGTGGGATCCCGGTGTGTACGTCAATCAAGGAGTTCTCGTGGCCAGGGAAGGAGCATTCCATTCGGCGGCAGAAAAATGTCTACAGGACTTGGCTCCGGCGGACCTGCCATTGATGGGCAGTCGTTACGGGCCTGAATATTGGGAATGTTTTCCCGGAGTGCCTGTGGACGAGAACTTGAGAAGCTTCCGCCTTTACTTCTTCCGCATGACCCCTACCCTTGTGGCGACTTTATGTCGCGCCGGAGGACTACGCGCCGCATGCCGGGTCAATGATTTCGCGGCATTGCTCGCCGCCACGTTCTTTCTGGCCTGGGTTTTGAGGTCGACACAGCGTCTTTCACTGGCTTTGCCCGCTTTTTGTTTTTTGATTTGCCAGCCAATATTTCTGTATCATACGCACACGCCCGTTTCCGAAATGCTGGAGCTCGCGTTATTATGCATGGCAGGTTTTCTGCTCGCAGAGCGGCGCAAGAACCTGCCCGCTGTAGCGCTACTTGGATTCGTCTTGTTCATCGCAATGTTGAATCGAATCAGTTTCATGGCAATGGGTGGGGCGTTGCTGGTAATGGTGGCAATCCTTGACTGGCAGAGAGCGGACAGAACACGGGTCTGCTGTGAACATGCTTGGATGGTCGCGTGGCTACTGCTAGGCCTGCTGTTCGATTTGGAGACCTCCGGAATGATCCCGCGTTTGAGGCATGTCCTGCCTGGTCTCTTGTGGCTGCTGGGCGCTTCTTTGAGCATGACCATCGTTCTCGATCTTGCGGCAGGAAGCGCACGCCTCAGAGATCAACTGGCTCGCACTTTACCCATGCTGCTTTGGGCCATGCCGTTGGTTGCGTTATGCGTGGCCGGAGGCTGGGCAATGACGATTGGCAACACCTTGGGATTGGCGTACACAGTTGGGAAATTGCTCCCATTTTTTGGGTTTTCACTCGTCATGTTGGCTGTTGTGTCAGGCATGATCGGACTGACGCACAGACCGCGATGCACGGATGTTGCCCCTGAACTTGTGGGGATGCTGACGTGTCTTGTCTCGGCTGCAGTCGCGCTTACGTGTCAGAAGTGGGTTGCCGAGTTATATCCTTGGGCGACAAAACGTTTCCTGTCGAATGCCGTGCCGGTTTTGGCGATAGTAGCGGCAGTTCTGCCGTCCATGCTCTGGAAGGCAGTGGGGCGGCTAATGGCGCTTCGATTCCTGGCGGTCATACTCGTCGTCGCCGTGTGTTTGAATATGTCCAAGAAGGCCTGGTCTGCTTGGAATTTGACGGAATACGACGGTATCTCCAGTGTGTTTGCCAGCGTGGCAGCCGAAATCTCTCCAGATGAAGTGGTGCTGGCCGACAGCGCATGGTGGGCCACACCGTTGACGTTTGTGGAAGGCCGACAGGCCCTCGACTCATCAAGCCTTTGGGATAAGACCGGACATATGCGGGCTGGCGCTGAAGAAACGCTTAAACACCTGGCTGGGCCGGGCGGGAAAGTCCGATTCCTGACATCAGCACCTGACCTGGCAAAGATTCTATTGCCGCAGGGAATGTCATCCCCTGACTGGGTGTCAGAACCGGTCATATTGCGCGAGGTCGTCCATGGTCCCAGGATAAACGATTACAAGTTGCGGGAACGACGCTTTATCTTCCGTCTCTACACATGGAGGAGTCATGAGGAAATCCGCTGAGACGCCCGGGGCTCTTGAGACTTCCGCCGCATTGATTCGCGGCGGAACACCGACGTGGATTCCTTCAGCCGGTCTCAGCATGGGATCAGCGTTTGCAGGAGTGGAGGCTGTGCTCGTCAGGAG
>CAZASC010000109.1:0-11380 GCA_964487695.1 uncultured Victivallales bacterium | reverse complement strand
TCTTTGTTGAAGATGATGAACGTGTGGTTGTGTTGTCGGTGTTCCATGCAAAACGGAACCCGGCCCGCTGGCAGGAACGAATATGAGGAGTTTCGAACCAGTCCACCCAGGCGACGTCGTTGCGCATAGGAGGCGTACGATGCGAGCAATGATACATTCAGTGGGAATGCAACTCTTGCACGTTACATAGCGCACCGTTTCGGATGAGAGGGCGAATGCGTCTCAAATCGACTCCAGAAACTCTTTGTTGCAGACGGAGAGAAAAACTGCGACGCTGTAGATCATGAAAGTTGCCATACTTGGTTCAAACGGGATGCTCGGACGCGATCTAATGGCTGCTTGTACGAAAGCCGGGATTGAAGCGTCTGGCTACGATCTGCCTGATGTCGATATTACCAGAAACAAAGGTGGATTGGATAAACTCGGTCCTTGTGACTGGCTCATCAACTGCGCGGCATACACTAATGTTGATGGCGCGGAATCGCACAGGGAGGAAGCGTTCGCCGTCAACGGTGATGGAGTTCGGCGCGTTGCCGACTGGTGTTCTACAAATGGCAGCTCTTTGCTTCACATCAGTACCGACTACGTTTTCGATGGGAAAGGCAAACTGCCATACAAAGAGGATGATCCGGTAGATCCCATCAATACGTACGGACAAAGCAAGCTGGCTGGTGAAATGGCCGTGCAGTCGATATGTCAACAATACATAATCGTACGCACCCAGTCGCTTTTTGGAGTTCGCGGAAGAAACTTCGTTCAGGCCGTGATGGGAAGGCTGCAGGAACAAGGGCGTCCGTTGCGGGTCGTGACGGACCAGGTGTCATGTCCTACTTACACAGTCCATCTGGCGGGGGCGATTTTGCGTTTGCTGAAGACAAACCAACAAGGCATAGTCCACGTTTCCGCTCAGGGCAGTTGCTCGTGGTATGAGTTCGCCTGTGCGATTGTGGATAGAGTGAAGCCGGGGACGGAAATCCAGCGTACTGTTTCCGCCGAATACAAGAGCCCGGCCTTGCGTCCCACCTATTCCGTGCTGGACAAGAGCCGGTACGAATCGTTGACCGGGGACAAGATGCCGGCGTGGCAGGTGGGATTGGATCAATATCTGGAAGAGCTTCGATCGAAGCAGTTGGGATGAGAATATGAAACTTCTTGTGACAGGGGGCGCCGGGTTTATCGGCAGCAATTTTGTCAGACACATGCTATCGAAATATCCGGACGTTGAGATAACCAATCTGGATTTATTGACGTACGCCGGCAACCTTGAGAATCTCGCCGGATTCGAGCATGATCAGCGCCATTCGTTTGTGAAGGCGGATATAGCGTCTGTCTCCGAAGTCGAGTCCATCTTCAAGACTCATAAGTTCGATGCAGTTGTGAATTTCGCCGCGGAAAGTCACGTCGACAGAAGTCTCCATTTTGGCGCCGAAGCATTCATAAAGACCAACATTCTTGGCACCCAGAATCTACTGGACGCCAGCCGGGCATTTGGGGTGAATCGATTCCTCCAAGTATCCACGGATGAGGTCTACGGCAGTCTCGGTTCGTCCGGCAAGTTCTCGGAGACTTCGCCAATACAGCCCAACAATCCGTATGCGGCAACGAAAGCCGGCGCGGATTTCATGGCCAGAGCTGCCCATAAATCGCACGGGCTGGATGTCGTAATTACGCGTTGCTCAAACAACTTCGGCCCTTATCAATTTCCTGAAAAGTTGGTTCCCCTGATGATCGCCAATGCTCTGGAGAACAAGCATCTTCCCGTTTACGGGGACGGGTTGCAAGTTCGCGATTGGATTTTTGTGCTGGACCATTGCGCAGCCATAGACGCTGTGCTTAGAAAGGCAAAACCAGGCAGCATTTATAACATTGGCAGCGATCATGATGTTCCAAATATAGAGATAGTCAAACTCGTTCTGAAGATACTGGACAAGCCTGAATCGTTGATCAAGTTCGTTCAGGATCGTCCCGGCCATGACAGGCGCTATGCCATGGATTCCAGCAGGATGCGCCAGGAACTGGGGTGGAAACCCGAACACACGTTTGAGGACGCCATGCGCAAAACAGTGAGGTGGTATCTCGATAATCGCAGCTGGCTTGAGCACATCCGGAGCGGCGAATATACGAAGTATTACGACAAGATGTACTCCGCGCGGCTTGCAAAGGCGGCCAGTAGATGAATGAACGAACGCTCAGTTCGAAGACGGTATTTGAAGGCAGACTGCTCAAAATGGAAGTCGTTGAGGTGGAACTCGAGTCAGGCGTCAAGTCCCGCAGGGAGATCGTCCGGCATCCGGGCGCTGTCGCCGTCGTGGCGCAGCTTCCCGACAAGCGGTTTGTCTTCGTCAGGCAATACCGCAAGGCGATCGAGTCCGAATTACTGGAGATAGTTGCCGGTGGTCTGGAACGCGGCGAGAAGCCGGACAACTGCGCCAGGCGTGAAATCAAGGAAGAGACGGGGCATGAGGTTGCCGGGCTGAAGAAACTTTGTGTTGTCGCTCTCGCCCCCGGCTATTCTGACGAAAGATTGCACATCTACTTTGCGCGGCTCAAGCCCACAAGAGGCAATCCCGAACCGGACTCGGATGAGGAACTTGACGTTGTATATCTCAAAGCAGGCGAATTCGAGACGATGATAAGGAAAGGTAAAATCTGTGACTCCAAGACGCTTGCCGGATGGTTGCTGTATCGGATGATGATCGCCAAGAAGACTGTAAAATAATACGATGCGGGGCTGCATTGCCTGTATGACGATCCTCAGTAGCACCTCTTTTCCCGCGCTAATTCCTGTTACCATGAAAGGCCACCCTACGAAATGGCAAAAATAGATTTTGAAAAAGCGTTGAATCCAGAGCAATTGGCGGCAGTAACTTCTCCAGATGGGCCTTCGCTCGTTCTTGCAGCCGCAGGCACGGGCAAAACACGTACACTTGTGTATCGAGTGGCCCGCCTTGTCGAGCGCGGTGTAGATCCAGGGCGGATACTGCTGCTGACATTCACCAACCGCGCCTCCAAAGAAATGCTCGAGCGGGCAAGGGATGTCGTTGGAGACGGAGTTGGCGGCGTATGGGGCGGCACCTTTCATCATATGGCCAACAGGATACTGCGCCACCACGCGCGGGCGATAGGCTATGAACCTGGTTTCGTGATCCTGGACAGGGACGATTCGCTGTCGCTGATCTCGAATTGCGTGAAGGAATGCAAGCTGCAGGACAAGGATTTCCCGAAACGCGATGTCCTGATGTCGCTTTTCAGTTCCGCCGCCAATACGGAAGTGGCCCTCCCCATTCTGATCGAAAAGCGGTTTGGTCAGTTCGCAACCGAGATGGATAAGATTGTCAGAATCCACAAGATGTACATGGAAAGGAAATTCAAACTGGGTTCAATGGATTTTGACGATCTGCTTGTGAACTGCCTGAAACTGTTCCGGGACAAGGAGGAGACCCTGGGCCGGTATCAGGAGCAATTCCAGCATGTGCTTGTGGACGAGTATCAAGACACGAACACGATACAGGCTGAGATGGTGGACAGGCTTGCTGCTAAAAACCGGAACATTCTTGTCGTTGGCGACGATTTCCAGAGCATCTACTCCTGGCGCGGCGCCAACTACATGAATATAATGTCGTTCCCCGAACGTTATCCCGGCGCTAATGTGTACAAACTGGAAACCAATTATCGCAGCGTACCGGAAATCCTGAACGTCGCAAATGCCTGCATCGCCGGAAATCCTGAACAATTCCAGAAGACCCTGCGCGCGACGCGGGAGGCCTACAAAAAGCCAGCCGTTGCAAAATTGCGCGACGGAGATGAGCAGGCCAGATACGTCGTGGAGCATATCAGAACCCTGTGTCGATCCGGCTACAAGCTCTCCGATATAGCCGTGCTCTACAGGGCGCATTTCCACGCCATGGAACTTCAGATCGAACTGACGCACCAGCGCATGGCGCATGTGATCACCTCGGGTGTGCGCTTCTTTGAGCAGGCGCACATCAAGGATGTCTGCTGCGTTTTGAGATTGCTTGAGAAGCCGACGGATGAGATGGCTTTTGTCAGACTGATGGGGCTTTTTCCTGGAGTTGGAGAAAAGACCGCGGAAAAGCTGTGGCATGGCATGGGGGATCATTTTGATGGCAACGACGAAGTCCAACGCAAGAAGCTGTTGGAGACTGTAAAGCCTGCGGCGCGGCCCGGTATCGCAAAGATCATGCCAATCTTCGCTGCGTACAGGGAAGAGGAACTTCAGGACGATGCCGGCGAGGTTATCCACAGATTCACAAAGGAATTTTACGAACATTATGCCAGTGAGACCTTCGATGACGACGAACGCAGGCTTGACGACATAATGGAACTGGTTCTTTACACCACAAAATTCGAGTCCACGGAGAGATTCCTGACCGATGTGGCTTTACTTACAAATCTGGACGCCGAGATCGCGGCTGTTGACGGCACGGACAAGCCGGCAATCCGCTTGAGCACGGTCCATCAGGCCAAAGGATTGGAATATCCGGCGGTGATTGTGCTTTGGGCCACAGACGGGATGTTTCCGTCATCGAGATCCATGAACGAGTCGCCGCAGGGTGAAGCCGAGGAGCGACGCTTGTTCTACGTCGCTGTGACGAGGGCGAAGGATGAACTTTGCATCTGCGTGCCGGAAGTCAGGCGAAACAGGGATGGATCGGTAATCTACTGCACCCCGTCGCGCTTCGTGGAAGAGATACCCAAAGGATTCGTTAGGGAAGTCAGGCCAGGATTCATCTAGAGGCTAACTAGACCTTCGATCGTTTCTTAGTCTTCTGAAGGTCGAGCGCCATGGCGATTTCCGGGCATGTGAACGGAGAGTCGTATTTTGTACAGTTCACGCAACCGGCATATAACTTGTGCATGAGCGATTCTTTCGGAACCTGGACAAATCCGAGCTTGCCGAAGAATTCAGGGGCGAACGTCAGGGCGATGATCTGGGCCGGATTGTAAGATTTGATTTTCTCTATCGCAGCCTGGACAAGCGATCTGCCTACACCTGTTCGCCGGTATTCCTCGGACACCGCGAGCGATTTGATCTCCACTGACGGCAGCCGTGGCGCCCCGATCTCCGGCAAAATCTGCCATGAGACGGTTCCGGCGAGTTTGCCGCCGGCTTCGCACACGAGAGACCTGTCTATGTTCTTGACGATGTCGTTGATGGATCGGGGCAGCAGTTCTTCCCTGTATCTTTTTATGAGACTGAATATGGACTGCGCGTCATCGAACCTCGCAAGTCGGATTGTGAAATCTTTTGTCATCTTCCGGGCGGAACTTTACAAGCGCTGCGATTTTCGCACAAGACTATTTCCGGAAGATTCGGCTGAAGAATCCTTTGGGTTTCGCCTTCTCAGTCTCGACCGGCTCACCGGTTTCTGTCGGCGTCTCTGTCACTGTTGAGGCTAGAATGTCCTCTGTGAAATCGTCGGATTCATCATCCATTGCGTCTTCATCGAGATCGTCGTCAGCCGCGTCGTCGGCAGCGTCAATGCTGAGCATGTAATGGAAGCCATCAGGGCCGCACCGCCTTGTGAGCTGTTCAACGATACTGTTCGCGCGAAGTTGATTCTCGCCAGGGCCCCGGGTATAGAACGGCTTTCCGTCCTTTCCAAAAACGAATTCGTCGTGACATTCCGCCGGGTCTACGTCGTCGAAGATCAGCGACGCGGGTTTATAGTTCCGGTGCGGCTCGAATCCGAACTGACGGGCATAAGCGACAGCTCCTTCAGTGAGTTTGCGGACGTACTGCGGCGTAACCGTGCTCGTCGGCATTCTCCGAATGATTCCGGCTTTGAGTTCCTCGTACTGATGCTGGCTCATGACTCTTGTGAATGCATCTTTTACGCCCAGACAATAGATGTCTACAAGAAACAAACCGCAAACGAATTCGCCAGTGGGGAGTCGCCGTGTGACGATGAGGTGACCCATTCCTTCTTTCAGGATCTCTCCGCCGCACAGGCACTCGTGGATTGGCGCATTTCTGATGGCACTTTTGCTGGGGCCAGCGGAGCGCGCGCTTGACTGGTGGCCTTGATGTCGCGCTTGCTTCCTGGCTTTCTTGCGAGCCAACGCCTTTTGCCTTCGTTTTTCATCTCTAGCCATGCTTTGATCCTTTTATTGTGTTTTCCCTCAACCAGTTAAGCAGAGTAGTGCGCTGGATTCAAGCTTTGGATGTTGCATATCGTTGGATTAGCTATTGGCATGTCTCATGCTGCCTAGTAAAATAGAAGTTGCTGCGTAGACATTGAATAGGAGGATGCTTGAATATAGCGTTGGAAATAGGCAGTGCAGTGTGGTTGACACTTACTGAAATGGCTCCGTTTTTGCTGTTTGGGTTTGCGGTGGCTGGATTGTTGTCGGTTGCAGTGTCTCAGAAGACAGTGGAAAGACACATGGGAGGACGGGGCTTCCTTCCAGTTCTGAAGGCTGCAATCGTGGGTGTGCCGTTACCACTTTGTTCATGCGGAGTGATACCGGTGGCGACTTCGCTCAGGAAGCATGGAGCGAGCAAGGGAGCCACAGCGGCTTTCTTAATTTCGACGCCGCAGACTGGTATTGACAGCATACTTGTGACTTACGCGTTGTTAGGGCCGGTGTTCGCAGTCTTCAGGCCGGTAGTGGCGTTTCTGACAGGACTTGCGGGAGGATGGCTTGTCGATGCTGTGGAGCCGTGCGACGGCGATGAAACTGCCGGAAAAGCGGCTCCAAAGGAATGTCGAGAAGAATGCTGTTCCCACGCGAATGGAGCGAACTGGTTTATGAGGGCGATTCGACATGGTTTCGTCATTCTGCCGCGTGACATAAGCAGACCGTTGCTTGTCGGACTTGTCGGTGGAGGTCTTATCGCGACGATTCTACCTCAAGATTTCTTTGGCGGAAGTCTGGGAAGCGGCATTTGGAGCATGCTGGCGATGATGTTGTTGAGTATTCCCCTTTATGTCTGCACCACTGCGTCTGTGCCGATTGCTGCTGCGCTAATAATGAAAGGAATCTCACCGGGAGCGGCGCTTGTATTCCTCATAACGGGACCGGCTACCAATGTAGCTTCGATAGCGACAATATGGAAAGTTCTAGGCAGAAAAACGGCTCTTGTTTATCTGGCAACTGTTGTTGTTACTGCGTTGGGAGCGGGAATTTTCCTGGATCGGCTGATGTTAATTTTATCGGTTAAGGATCATTACGTGTCGCGCTGCTGCATGATGCCGGATTGGATCGGAACTGTAAGCGCAGTTTTGCTGTTGATTGTTCTTGGTTCGGCGCTGTTTCGGGTTGAGCACAAGCCCACAAAGAACGCACCTTGAAGGCGAATCAAAACTGATGGCTTTCGATCGTTGAGGTTGTGCGTGATTTCGGGGCTGATGTCTTGACACCGAAATCTCGACAACCGAAATCTCAACCTTGCATCTTCGGTGAATAGCGGGTAAGTTTCCACGCCATTGGTTTTTCTCAACAGGAATTCGGGAGTTAATCAATTTGGAGGCAGGAGTAATGAAGAAAAGTTCATCGTCAGAAGAGCAAGGCGCAACGAAAAAAGGGGACGACAAAGAGGCGAAGGTGCTCGATTCCGTCCTGTCGCAGATTCGGAAGGAATTTGGAGAAGGCGCGATCATGCGGTTGGGCGACGCCGAGACCGCCGTGCAGAAAGTCCCGTTCATTTCCACAGGCTCGTTCTCGCTCGATATAGCGCTTGGCATCGGCGGCTTGCCGCGTGGTCGCGTGGTGGAAATCTTTGGCCCTGAATCTTCAGGGAAAACCACTCTCACTCTCCATGTCATTGCCAATGCCCAGAGAGCTGGCGGGAATGCCGCATTCATTGACGCGGAACACGCGATGGACCCGATGTATGCGCGCAGGATTGGGGTCAATCTCGATTCGCTTCTCGTTTCGCAGCCGGCGTCCGGCGAAGAGGCGCTGACGATCACGGAAAGTCTGGTCAAGAGCAACGCCATTGACGTGATTGTCGTTGATTCCGTAGCCGCTCTTACGCCGCGGGCTGAACTTGAGGGCAACATGGGCGATTCGTTCATGGGCTTGCAGGCGCGGCTGATGTCACAGGCGATGCGAAAACTGACGGCCGCCATTTCCACATCGAGAACGCTATGCATTTTTACGAACCAGATTCGCGAGAAAATCGGCGTGATGTTCGGCAATCCGGAAACGACACCGGGCGGACGCGCTCTTAAATTCTACACATCGGTGAGGCTGGACATCCGGCGAATCGGGGCGATTAAGGATTCGACCGGCGCTGTGATGGGCAATCGGACGCGGGTGAAAGTGGTGAAGAACAAAGTAGCGCCGCCGTTTGCCGAGGCGGAGTTCGACATCCTTTACGCAAAGGGAATTTCCTGGGAAGGCTCGGTGCTGGATTCGGCCATCAAGTATGGGATTGTGACCAAGCGCGGTTCGTGGCTGTCGTTCGGCGATGAACAAATAGGGCAGGGACACGAGGGAGCACGGGCGCGCCTGGAGACCGATCCGGAATTGACCGGCAAGATAATCGAGAAAGTGAAAGAGAAAGTAGCAACCGGTGGAATTGTCGCAGCCGCAGTTGCCCCGATCGAGGCGTAATCGCCGCGACCAAAGAGAATACTCTCGCAAAGTCGCAAAGTGTGCAAAGTTCATGCACCTTGGCGTTCTTGGCGGCTTTGCGAGAAATCTTCTGGAAGAGAACAAGGGTAGATAGGTTGCGAATCACGATATGAAAGCTGATGAATTACGTGAAGCGTATTTGAGTTTCTTCAAGAGCAAGGGACATGCTGTCATCTCCGGAAGCTCGCTGATTCCGCAGAACGATCCTACCGTGCTTTTCACAACCGCTGGAATGCATCCGCTCGTGCCGTATCTGCTGGGCGAGCCGCACCCGGCCGGCAAACGGCTGTGCGATTGCCAGAAATGCATCCGGACCGGCGACATTGACGATGTCGGCGATTTGTCGCACCTGACGTTTTTCGAGATGCTGGGCAACTGGTCGCTCGGCGATTATTTCAAGGAAGAAGCCATTGCCTGGTCGTACGAGTTCCTCACATCGAAGCAGTATCTTGCTTTCAAGCCGGAACAACTGAACATAACGGTGTTCGAGGGCAACGAATCTGCGCCGAAAGACAACGAAGCCATCGGCATCTGGAAGAAGCAGGGGATTCCCGAAAGCCGGATATTTGCGTTGCCGATGAAGGACAACTGGTGGGGCCCGGCCGGTCAGACTGGTCCGTGCGGTCCCGACACCGAGATGTTCATTGATACCGGCAAGGCTGCATGCAGTCCGAACTGTCGGCCCGGCTGTGGGTGCGGCAAGTATTTCGAGATATGGAACGACGTCTTCATGCAGTACGAAAAGACAAAAGAAGGCGCTTACGTTCCTTTGAAACAGCATAACGTGGACACGGGGATGGGCGTCGAGCGAACCATCGCCATGATGCAGGGCCGCAAGAGCGTGTACGAAACGGAACTTTTTGCGCCGCTGATCGAGGCGCTGGCAGCCAGCACCGGGAAGAAGATGACCGACGACGCAGAGACCAGCCGCGCATTCCGCGTGATTGCTGACCACGTGCGAAGCTCGGTCTTCATTCTTGGCGATGAGCAGGGCGTCGTTCCAAGCAACCTTGGGCAGGGCTATGTGCTGAGGCGGCTGATCCGGCGCGCAGTCCGGTATGGCAAGAAGCTCGGATTGCAGGAAGGATTCCTCAAGCCGCTGGCTGAGAATGTGGTTAATAGTTACAAACATGTTTATCCGGAGCTCGACAGGAACCGCGCCCGCGTTGTTGACGAACTCGCGATCGAAGAAGGCAAATTCGAGAAGACGCTAAGTCGCGGAATGGCGGAGCTGGACAAGGTACTAGAAAAGATGACCCAGTTCGGCCAGAGCGCGCTTTCCGGCAAAGTCGTGTTTCGCCTTTACGATACATATGGATTCCCTCTCGAATTTACCGAGGAAATTTGCAAAGAGCGCGGCCTTGCAATTGACAGGCAGGGCTTCGAGAAGGCGTTCGATACGCACAAGGAAGTTTCCAAACAGGGCGCAGACAAGGTTTTCAAAGGCGGGCTGGTGGATAATTCCGAGACAACAACAAAACTCCACACCGCTACGCATCTGTTGCAGAAGAGTTTGCAGATCGTGTTGGGCGATCACGTCAAGCAGAAGGGGTCCAACATTACCGCAGAGCGGCTTCGCTTCGATTTCGTGCATACCGACAAAATGACCGATGAACAGATCAGGAAAGTCGAAGAGCTTGTCAACGACGCCATCAAGCGCAGCCTGCCTGTGACGATGGAAGTCATGACTGTTGAACAGGCCAGGGAGAACGGCGCGATGGCGCTTTTCACCGGCAAATACGGCGAGCAGGTCAAAGTCTATACGATGGGCGATTTTTCCAAGGAAGTTTGCGGCGGTCCACACGTCAACAACACCAGCGAGCTTGGCAAGTTCAAGATACTCAAGGAAGAATCCTCCAGCGCCGGCGTCCGCCGCATCCGCGCTGTACTTGAGTAGTTGGATTACTAGTTTAGCCCTTGAAACAGGGAATTACGGATGCTATCGTGTTAAATGTGAAGGTTGATCGCACAACTCTTTCTATCGTTGATTTGCACCACGACTCGGACGATCGGTATTGGCATTCGCAGTCACCGATTCTTCGTCTGCGGGCGTTGCAGTATAATCGTCAAGTGGCTTATGGCAGAGCAAATCCTTCCAAAAGACTTCAAAGAGTTCTTGAGATTACTGACCGAAGCCGGGGTTGAATACCTTGTGATCGGCGGATACGCTGTTGGGTATCACGGTTATCCTCGTACCACTGCCGACATAGACATATGGGTGGCGATCTCGCGCAAGAACGCATTAAAGCTCGTCGATGTGTTCCATGCTTTCGGCATGCGAGACGCCAAACTGACGCCTGGTCTCTTCCAGGAACAAGGGAAAATTATCCGTATGGGCGTGCCACCGGTGCGAATAGAAGTTCTAACCGAAATAGATGGAGTCGATTTCGACGAATGCTATGCGGCGCGGGAGGTGGCAAGAATTGATGGCCAATCAGTAAACTTGATTTCCTTACGGCACCTTCGCAGGAATAAAAGGGCATCGGGCCGGCATAAGGATCTCGACGACTTGGATCACCTTCCCAAGATTCGATGTGCGCGCCGCCGCGTTTAAACGGATACAGAGAATAATGATGAGCGGAGATAATTCAATGAGGCAAATGAATGTCGCGGCAATTTGCATCATGACGATCGCGATGCTGCTGATGTCCGCAGCATCGCTTTTGGCAGATCAAGATTCCATCGAAATCCTATCCGTAGATGCGCAGGACGGCGCTGTCCTCAAGACCGGCACCGTCGTGAAAGTCACAATTCGTTACAACCTCAGCTCGGCGGA